>JAYVHR010000095.1:0-2641 GCA_043771075.1 Bacteriovoracaceae bacterium | reverse complement strand
GAATTTAAAATGCCACTCGCCATTAAAACTGCAGACTGTTTGCCGATTGTGATTGAAGGCGAATCCGGAGTTGTCTTTGTTCATGCCGGCTGGAAAGGGCTTGCTCACGGAATCCTGGCGCGCCCGGAAGTTCATCTGATTAAACCCCAGCGGGTTTTCATCGGGCCCTCTATTCATGACTGCTGTTTTGAGGTTTCTCCTGACTTTAAAGAAAATTTTCCGGACAGCCCTTATTTCCGCGAGGAAAACGGCAAATACTATTTTAACCTGCAGCAGGAAGCGCGCCGGAAACTTCGCGCGATTTTCCCGAATCTCCTGATTGAAATTGCGCCCTTGTGCACGGCTTGCCGTCCCGAGTTTCACAGCTGGAGACGGGACAAGAACTCTGAACGAAACTGGAATTTGTACATCAAAGGATAGATATGGAAAACAATCAACGCTCACTTACGATGAACGGAATCACCGCGAAGAACTTTCTCTTCATTATTAATGCCCTGGTCATGATGGGAGTCTCGATTTATCTCACCAACCATTATTATGAATCTGTTTTTCCGACCACTCTCGGAGGTGCAAAAAGCCTTTGTGATATTTCAAATTTCTTCAACTGCGATGTTGCAACTTTCTCGAAGATCTCCAATATTGCGGGTATCCCGATTTCCTATTTCGGGCTTGTTGTCGGAGCACTTTTTGCGATCACTGCTCTCATGCCATCTCTGGCCCTCGAGAAAACAGCAAGTGTCGTATCAAAAGTTAACTTCATCGGCTGCGTGGCACTTTTCCTCTACTCTCTCATTGTTCTCGGAAGTCTTTGTCCATTCTGCAGCGTTTATTATGTTCTCTCAGGCATCGCAGCTTTCCTCCTGTGGAAATACGGTGCGGATTCCTGGAAACCTGATGTTAAGACCACTGCCCTCTGGGGAGTGATTCTTCTTCTCGGCGCTGGATACTTTTATTCAAACTCTTCAAAGAAACTGGAAGCTCAGTCCAAGATGTCTTCGAGTGTGGTTCAACAGTACCGCTCACTTCCTAACCTTGGTGAGCCGGATCAGGAATCACCTTATAAAATCCACATGGCGACGGAAAAATGGACCGATGCCCCGCTACGCCTTGTTGTCTTCTCTGATTTTGAATGTCCGTTCTGTAAAGTTGTCTCTGAGCAGCTTCCGGATTTCATCCGTCGATACGGAAACAAAATCAACATTCAGTACATGTTCTATCCACTGGACAATAAGTGTAACGCGAACATGGAACGTCCGATGCATAAGAATGCCTGTGACGCCGCCGCTGTTGCCGCGTGTGATGCGAAAAAGTTCGCTGAAGTCCATGATGAGATTTTCGCAAGCCAGGCAAAACTCGGCTCAGGCGCACTTCAGGACATCATGAAAAAACACGGACTCACAAACTGCATTGATAATCCCGATCTCAATACCAGAATCATCGTTTCGATCAATCAGGGAACGAAGTACAACCTGAAATCAACTCCGACGATTATCCTGAACGGAAAGAAAATTGAAGGATCGATTCCGACACCACAATTCTTCGCCATCATGGATGATATCCTTGCGACTGAAGGGAAGTAATGTACATAGAGACTCACTGCCATCTTGATTATCTGAAGGCGCTTCCTCTGGAGGAAACACTGCTGAAGATTAAAGAGGCCGGGATTTTAAAGGTCGTCACGATCGGTGTTGATCCCGACAATCTGGATAAGGTGAGAGATCTCGCTCACACTTATCCTCAGATTTACTACACTCAAGGCATTCATCCTCATGACGCTAAAGAAGCAACTGAGGTTGAGTTCAAAAAAATTATTGAGCGTTCAAAAGACCCGAAGATGATTGCAGTGGGAGAAATCGGTCTCGATTATCACTACAATAATTCTCCGCCTGAAGCCCAGCGCGCGGCCTTTGAGAAACAATTGCAGATTGCTTGCGATCAGGACTTGCCAGTCGTGATTCATACCAGAGAAGCGGATGCCGACACGGTCTCAATACTTAAGAATTTTTCGACGAAGTTGAAAAGAAAAGGTGTGATCCACAGTTTCACCTCTACTAAGGAACTTGCGGAGTTCGTGCTGAGTGAAGGCTTCTACATCGGCTTTAACGGGATTATTACTTTCAAGAAAGCTGAGAATGTTCAGGAAGTGGTGAAGCTCACTCCCGCCGACAGAATTCTTTTTGAAACGGATTCGCCCTTTCTCACTCCGGTTCCTCACCGGGGGAAAGAGAATGCCCCTTACTTTCTTCCCTACGTAGCCGCGAAAGTGGCCGAACTTAAAGGGACAGATTTAGAGCCCCTGAAAATTCAGGTCTACAACAATTCCCTCAGATGCTTTTCCAAACTTACTGAATAATTTTCAGAAACTTGTGAAGAAGCGGATCTTGCGGGAATTGTCCGAGAAGAAACTCTTTCATCTCCTCCTGGGAGATTTCGAGAAGTTCCATTCTCTCAGGCGGAATGCTCTCCGGGAGCCTTCCACCTTCACGACAGAAGTAAAGTTCAAGAACTCTGTAGCGCTCGTGTCGCTGCAGTACTTCCCTCACTCTCTTCATTCTTTGCTGTCCATCCAGGGACTGATTTAGTGTTTCCATGGAAGTTGATTCTGGCAAAAGACCCTACAGGCCGGAAAGCGATGTCAAAA
>JAYVHR010000094.1:0-9606 GCA_043771075.1 Bacteriovoracaceae bacterium | reverse complement strand
ACACCGGGATGAGCGGCCTTCGCTGCTTCCTGCCCCGCAGGAAACTTTTCCACGATCGCGACAAACTCAGCGACATCCTTGTGGGCCTCAACTTTCTGGCAATGCCATTTTCCGAGGTGACCGTAACCCAATACCGCAACTTTGACTTTTTTCATTATTACCCAGCCATGAACGGAGCAATGCCGATCTCTGATTTTTTAATAAACGCGGCGATCTCTTGAATCACAATATTGTTTTTATATTCTTCCATGAGCTCAGGATGATTTACGAACGCACGTGGAGCTAGTGCCGATGCTTCCATCGAACGGTAGAAATCCACAACTTCAGAAACTGATTCTTTAGCATGACCCTGGCGTTTGAGTCCGATGATGTTTATGCCTTTAAGGCGAATCCGGTTTCCGTAAGCTGTACAGAAATTCGGGATGTCGCGATCAATTCCGGAACCGCCGCCGATATAGGCACCTTTTCCGAGAGTCACGAACTGAGAAATACCGGTGTTACCACCGACGATCACGCGATCACCGATGTTCACGTGACCCGCAAGGTTCACGGAGTTAGCAAACGTGAGATTATTTCCGAGTGTGCAATCGTGAGCAATATGACAGTAGGCCATGAAGAGTGAGTTTGAGCCAATGACTGTTTTATTATCCTGCTTCGTTGTTCCGCGGTGGATAGAAACGTATTCGCGGAAAATATTCTTGTCACCAATGATGGTTTCCGTTGGCTCGCCCTTATAAGAAGTATCCTGGGGAGGAGCGCCGATAGACCCGAACTGGAAAAACTGGTTTCCATTTCCGATCGTCGTGTGACCATCGACCACTACGTTTGAGTGAAAGATGCAATCATCACCGATTGTGACGTTGGCACCGATCACACAGAAAGGACCAAATTTCACATTATTTCCGATCTTCGCTTCAGGATGAATGAATGACATCGGATGAGCATCGTAATTCTTAGACATAAAATTCCTTATGAGAGTTTGATGGTGGCCATGACCGAACACTGGGACACGAGCTCTCCACCTGAAAAAATTTCGCAATTGTAGTTCTGGAAAATCCCCCGCGACTTCATCAGCGTCGAGTGAATTTCAAGATCCATCGGTGGAATCACCGGCTTCTTGAATTTCGCATTCTCAACCGTAATCAGTGCCACTTCAAGATTTGTTTCCTCGAGCGGCTTGGTCAGCATGTGAAGACAAAGGAAAGATGCGGCCTGGGCCATCATCTCTACCTGAACCACACCCGGAAGAATCGGATTACCCGGAAAATGCCCTTCGAGAACCTTCACCGAATTATCCACCCGGAAGGTACAGATACTTTTTCCGCCGATGAGTTCACTCGCCTTGAAAGGTCCTGTCTTACCTTTCAGAGATTCCGGAAGCTGGACTTCCTTCACTCCATCGATAAAAAGAAACGGATCCCGGTGAGGAAGAAAGGCCATGACCTGCTTCTTATCAAACAACATGAGGACTCCTTATTTTTCAGCTAACTTTCTGGTGAGAGCAAGTCCCCTCAGCCATTCTTTGAGATCGCGTGCGGGAAAGCCCGCGATTTTCGAACCTGCGGGCCAGACGGCCCCTTCCATGACACCAGCTTTTCCGCCGATCTGTGAACCCATACCTATGTAAGCATCCGGGCCGATGGCAGCCTGGCCACCAACGACGACAAAATCTTCGAACGTCACAGAGCCCGCGAGCCCTACCTGTCCGCACAGGACACAACCTTTTCCGATTTTACAGTTGTGTGCGATCTGAACGAGGTTATCAATGCGTGTTCCGGAACCAATTCTTGTCGGAGAGAAAGTTCCCTGATCGACAGAAGTGTTAGTTCCGATTTCCACATCGTCACCTATTTCAACTCCACCCATGTGCCAGATCTTATGATGCTGGCCCTGATGAAAAGTGTAACCGAATCCGTCAGCACCGATCGCTGTACCGGAATGAATCCGGCATCCCTTCCCGATTTTCGTGAAAGGATAAATAGTAACGTTGCCATAAATTTTCGTGTTGTCCCCGATTTCTACATTGGGGAGAATCACCGAGCCCGGAAGGATTTCAACGTTGGCACCGATTTTCACGTGCTCGCCGATGAAAACATTCTGCGAGATTTGAGCAGATGAATTGATATCAGTTGTCCCCATCTGTCTTCCATCGGCCTGTGAATTCATGCCGGCGAACTTTCTGTCGTAGAAAGGTTTCGAAAGCATGGTCAGTGCCATGGCGACATTCGACGATGTTCCGAACCAGGAGAGCTTCAGCAGAAGTTCCTTGTCCTCAGGAGAAATGTTCGAGAAAAATTTCTCATCAATGACTGCGCCGATTTTAAAACCGGCGAGTTCATCAAATTTGGCCTTGAAGCGATTGAGGAATTTTGAGTTCTTTACGAAAACAATACTCTTCTCAGTTGGTGCGTCTAAAGCAGAAATGGCCAGAATCTCTTCTGGCCATTCAGGGTTGTGGATAAATTTGAGACTTTGGTCAAACCGGACCAAATCCTGGAGTTTCATTTATTTTCCAGGATGTTTTTTGTCGTAGGCCTTGACCACTTCTTCCGTCAGATCTTTTTTCGACTCAGCGTAAACGATCGGTGCTGCGGAAAGTTCGAAAGTCATGGCAACAGCATTCGCCTTAGACACTTCATCGATGATAGGACGAAGTTTTTCAAGAAGTGGCTTCTTGAGATCAGCTTCCATTTTCTGGATTTCGCGCTGGTATTCCATCGTTTTATTCTGAAGGCCCATCATCATTTCCTGAAGCTCGCGCTCTTTGTTGAGGCGTGCTGCTTCAGCGAGAACCATGCTTTGCTTCTTATAATCTTCCTGAGCTTTTTTAATTTTATCTTCATCTTTTTTCAGAAGAGCTTTCTTATCATTGAAAGATTTCTCGAGAGTCTTTTGAACTCCTTTGCCTTCTTTGATTGAAGTGATGACTTTCTGGATATCAACAAGTCCGACCAGCGTTGAAGCGAATGACGGAAGTGAAAAAGCGAGTGCGAGTAAAACGATTAACGACTTCATATATTCTCCTTAAGAGTGAAAACTTTAACACCTGTTAGAATAATTGTCCTATGTCAAAATTGAACTGGTTCCCTGCCTCATTGTCACCCTTCTTACCGAGACGATCAGTTTTCGGATTGACCGGGAAGCCGAATTCAAATCTGAGTACACCGATAGGAGAGAACCAACGGAATCCGAAACCATAGTTGGAACGGAGGGCAAAATTCCCTTGTTCCCCGATCCGCGTCTCATAGACGTTACCAGCATCATAGAATACCACCCACTTAAGGCCGGCTTCTTTAATGAGCGGATGCTCGAGTTCGAAAGTTGTGAGGAGACTGAAGAGACCACCGAAGTTGAATGCTTCAAGATTTCCTGTCTGAGTATTTTTTGCAAGACGTCTTGGACCAATATCCTCGAGGTTATAACCGCGCATGTTCCGGGCACCACCCATGGAGAATTTCTCCACGCGGGGGATATCTCTATTGGTTGTCTTGAAGAGCTGTGCTGCAGTAGCGCGTGTCCGGAAGACGAGATCGCCCCAGATCGGCTTGTAGTAACGACCTTCAAGTTCACCCTTCACCCAGCGATACGTTCCGCCGAGACCGGTATATTCGAGTGATGAACTGGTATAGTAACCACCTGTTGGCTCAAAAATATTGTTACGACGATCGCGGATGATCGAGGCCTGGAGAGATGAGCCTGAACCATTTTCAGTTTTCTCGTTGATCCCTTCGTTGATCACACCTTCGACTTTGTTATCTTCGTAGCGATAAGTAAGGAAGAGACGGGTGTAATCAAAAATCGGGTGACCAACACGTAAATCTCCGCCGTGCTTCTTGTACGCAAATGAACGGATGAAATAAGAAACAGTCTGGTAGTAATCAGCACCGGCCGTCCACTTCGTATCGAAGAGATAAGGCTCAGTGAAACCAACGTTATAAATCTGCTGGCGGTTGGAGTACGAAAGGTTGAGGTTGATATTCTGACCCAGACCGCGGAAGTTGTTCTGAGCAATACTCGCCTGAACAAATCCTTTCGTCGCAGTTGAGTAACCGGCACCGAGGGAGATCTGTCCTGTCGGACGTTCTTTGATGGAGATTTCCACATCGAGAATGTTGTCAGTGCCCTTTCTCGTGATCGTATTAAAAATCACACTTTCCTGAGCAAAGAATCCGAGACGGTTCACGTTATCTTTGGATGTCCGGAGTTTTGTTCCGGAGTACATCTCGCCTTCTTTGATCTTGAGCTCGCGCCGGATGACTTTATCGCGGGTTTTGGTATTCCCCTTCATGACGATCTTACCGAAGTAAGCAATCACACCTTTCTCGAATGAGAAGACGATATCAACCTTGTTTTCACCGGGAACGACTTCGAGCGTACGGAGAACGTTCGCGAAGGCGTAACCTTTATCCTGATACATTTCCGTCAGAGTCTGGATGTCGAGGCGGAGATTTTCTTCGTTGTAGATGTCGCCTTTCTTGATCTTCAGCTTTTCCATCATTTCTGATTCAGTGAAGAGAAGCTCTCCGTTGAAAGAGATATCATTGACGGAAAACTGAGGGCCTTCCTGGAGACGGACGGTAATGAAAATCCATTTCTTATCTTCAGAGGCAGTTACTTCAGGATTCTGAATATTGATCTGAAGGTAACCCTTCGTCTTGTAGAAATACTTCAGGCGTTCAACGTCAGTCTGGAAATTGATCTCTTTAAAGTTTCCCGAGCCGGAGAGAAAAGAGAAATACGTCTCTTCGCGGGTCTGCATGAAGGCCTTGAGTTCTTCATCCTGGATCGCCTTGTTTCCAAGGAACATGATCTTCTTAACCCGGACTTTGTCCCATTCCTTGATCTTGAACTTCACTTCTACTGAGCCACCCTGAGTGGGTTTCAACGTATAGGAGGCCAGCGCGAGAAAATAACCTTTCTCTTCGTAATGCTTCTGGAGAAGAAGAACGTCGTTCTTCAGAGTTGAGACATCAAGGATGTTGAATTCTTTCGTCTTGATCTGCTCTTTCAGGTCATCGTCGTTAATCTCATCGTTACCCTCAAAAGTAACCTTTGAGATAATCGGCTTCTCTTTCAGTTTAAACAGGAGGATATCCTTCCCTTTAGACTGCTTGTGATAGGCCTCCACTTCTTCGAAATATTTCATTTCGTAGATGCGGGAGAGATCTTTTCGGAGGAGATAATTATCGAGCACCATCTCGGCACGGGTGCCGATTTTTTCCTGAATGGCCTCAGCTTCAACTTTGCGGTTACCGGTGATTTCAATGGCGTCGACTTTGAACATCTCGCGTATCGGACCAATAATTTCCTGGCCGAAAACCATCGAAGGACCGCTCAAAATCAAGAGGATGAAGAAAAAGAAATGCGATCTGTTCAAAGGGAAAATTCCTTAACGCAATACAGTATGTCATCAGATTTATTTAGGTCGAAATTTTATCCAATTATCTGACCATCTTCAATCACTATTTTGCGGGGAAAGAAGGACGCCACACGATCGTCATGAGTTACAACGAGTAAAGTTGCTCCATATTCCTGGGCGAGATTTTTCAGAAGTGAAGCGACTTTTTCCGTGTTTTTGGAATCTAGATTGCCGGTAGGTTCATCACACAGAAGGATTTTTGGGCGAAGCGAAAGGGCGCGAATAATATTAATTCTTTGCTGCTCACCGCCGGAGATTTCAAAAGGATATTTTTCCAAGCAATGAGTAACACCCAGAATGTCGGCGAGTTTTCGCGTGGTTTTTTCCGTTTCAGCGAGATCCCTTCCACCGATACGGGCAGGCAGTAAAATATTGTCTCGGCACGTCATGGAAGGAAGGAGAAAATGGAATTGAAATACAAAGCCCACGGATGAATTGCGGAACAGCGCCAACTCTTCATCATTTTTTGAAGTGAGATTCTGGTTATCGATCATGACGGAGCCACTCGTTGGCGTATCCAGCCCACCCAGAAGATAAAGCAGAGTGGATTTGCCTGAGCCCGAAGCACCGCGGATCGCAATGAGTTCACGGGCCTCGATGGAAAAAGAAATCCCGCGGAGAACTTTTGTTTTTCCGAAATTCTTTTCGACTTTTTCCAGACGGATGAAACTCATCAGTTGAACTCCTGGCGAAGGCCCTCAATAATCGGACGGTTTCTCAAACGGAAGTATCCGATGAAGGCCGCCACCAATACCCAGAATAAAGATATAGCAGAGACGGTCACATAGGCCATGGTATCGAGCTTGATACTGAGTTCAGAGAGAACATAAATCTGTCCCGGCACCTTGAAGAACGGAAGATTCTGGAGAGACCAGTTAAACACATGGGAAAGAATCCACGCTCCGACGCACGATGCGGCCCAGAGGATGAGAATGGATTTCAGCCAGAACGACATGATGTCTTTCAGCGACAGCCCCACTGCACGAAGGAAGAAAAAATCCTGCGCTTTCTTTTCCATCACAAAAATGACGAAAGCAATAATGTTGAAGACTGCCACGACGACGATCAGCTGGAGAATAAGAGAGATGGAAAATTTCTCGACTTTCACTGCTTCGATGAGAAATGAATACTCATCCCAGAAAGGGCGGACGCGATATTCGCCAACAAGACTCATGCGGAGATCGAGAGCTTTCGCTGAAATCGGCGCCAGGTCTTCGATCGCTTTGTTCAATGGGAAATAAGTAATGATCATGGTGTTGACACGATCACCAACACCGATTTGGGACGCGAGGTCCACCCGGTTCAGATAAACAAAACGAAGATCTTTCTGATAAATGCCATGTTTGATGACGTCACCGATTCTGAACAAGCGGATTGCGGGAAGAGCATTCCCTGATTCGTTACCGGTTCCCATCGCGAGTGCCAGTGAGTCTCCCGTTTTGACATTGAGAGAACGGGCGAGTTCCGCACCGATCACGATTTCATTGCTCGCGGCCTTGATAAATAGACCTGAAGCTTTTTCAAATGATCCGCTCTCCACACCTTTCACCAGGACTCCCTGGCTCTTTCCATTCGCGAGAGCGAAAGCTTCGGTCTGAATGACAGAGGCCACGGCCAGTGGATGAGAATTATCAATCGCGCGGGAAACCTCTTCCGTGCGGAAGAAGCCTTTCTTGTTGGTGATGATGACATCACCCGTGGACTGACGGAGACCGGTCTTTAAAAGATGATCAAAACCATCCATGAGACCAAAAGTGCACAGGATGACAGCAATGGAAAAAGTGAACGAGAAAAAAGTCGCCATCAGGATTTTTCCCGATGAGCGACCATGAAGGACAATTTTCAGGAGCTGCTTGTAGCTTTTATTCACTGACTTCTTCAGCGAAGAAATGTTCTTTTTTAAGGAGCGGGAACAGGATCACATCACGAATCGTATGACTATCTGTGAGAATCATCACGAGACGATCAATCCCGATCCCCTGACCTGCTGTCGGGGGCATTCCGTATTCGAGGGCGCGCACGAAATCGTAATCCACGTCGGATGCCTCATCATCGCCGGATTCTTTCTGAACGGCCTGATCTGCAAAGCGGTCCAGCTGATCGGTCGGGTTGTTCAACTCGGAGAAGGCATTTCCAATTTCCCAGCCATTCATGAAGAATTCGAAGCGATCAACGAAATCCGGATTCTCATCATTTCGACGGGAAAGCGGAGAAACTTCCGTTGGATATTCAGTGATGAAAGTCGGCTGGATAAGTTTTGCTTCCACCAGTTCTTCAAACGCGAGGACAAGAAGTCTGCCCCAGGAAAGTGCTGCTACTTTTTTCGGATCCTGATCAACACCTTTCAAAAGAGTTAGGAGATGGGCCTTGTCGTTAACCTGGGCCATAGTGGAATTTGTAAATTTGCAGACTGCATCTCTCATGGTCATACGGGCATAGGGACCTTTGAGATTTATATCGTGATCGCCAAAACGAACGATTTCAGAATGAAGGACATCACGGGCAATCCCGGTGATAAGGTCTTCCGTGAAATCCATGAGGTCATGGTAAGTGGCATACGCCCAGTAGAATTCAATCGTAGTGAACTCAGGATTATGCTTGAGTGAAAGTCCTTCGTTACGGAAACAACGATTCATCTCAAAAACTTTATTGAATCCGCCCACGATGAGTCGTTTCAGGTGAAGCTCAGGAGCAATCCGCATGAAAAGTTCCATGTTGAGTGCATTGTGATGAGTGTTGAACGGCTTCGCAGCTGCACCTCCGGCCACCGAATGCATCATCGGAGTTTCTACTTCCAGGAAATCCGCTTTATAAAAATATTCACGGATGTAGCGGACGATCGCTGAACGGCGTTTCAGCTTATCGCGCGTGTCCGGATTCATGATCATATCCACGTAGCGCATGCGGTATCTGAGTTCGGCATCAGTGAGACCGTGGAATTTTTCCGGGAGCGGACGGATGGATTTTGTGAGGATAGAAAATTCGCGGGCGTTGAGGGCGAGCTCGCCTTTCATTGTCTTGAACACATCTCCTTCAGCGTAAACGATATCGCCGAAATCAAGATGACTGTATTCCTTGAATCCGGCTTCCGATGTGACCTGCTTATTCACGTAGAGCTGAAAACGATTTGTTCCGTCATCACACTGGAGGAACGCGGCCTTACCGAAATCGCGCACCATCATTACCCGGCCCGCAACTTTGTAGCGGGGAGTTTCGCCGATTTCTTCTTTCGTCTTATGAGAGTATTGCTCGATGAGATAAGCGAAAGTCGTATTTGGCTTCAGGTTATTTTTATAAGGATGTGACCCGGAGTCTTCGAGCTTCTTTCGTTTTTCCAGACGTACACCCATCTGTTCATTGAAGAGATCGGTCCAGCGGTTTACGTGCGTGTCTTTACTCATAAGCTTCCTTTATAATTCGTCGGTCCCGGTATCCACGGCTTTTCCACCAAGGCTCTTCCACTGAAGGAATGCTTTCATGAAATCGTCGATATCTCCTTCGAGGACAGTTTCTGCCTGCGAAGAAGTGAATCCGGTACGATGGTCTTTAACGAGTTTGTAAGGATGAAGAACATAGGATCTGATTTGCGATCCCCATGCGACATCCATTTTTGTTGATTCAAGTTCCTGCTGCTCTTTTAAGCGCTTTGCCATCTCCATATCATAGAGTCTCGACTTCAGGATTTTCATCGCCGTCGCCTTGTTCTGGAGCTGCGAGCGTTCGTTCTGGCACGCCACCACGATTCCTGAAGGATAGTGAGTGAGGCGCACAGCTGAGTCAGTGGTGTTTACCGACTGACCACCTGAACCGCCGGAACGATAAACATCAATACGAAGATCCTTATCCAGAACTTCGATCTCAATAGTGTCGTCCACTTCCGGAGCAACGAAGATGGAAGCAAATGATGTGTGTCTTCTGGCGTTTGAATCATACGGTGAAATCCGGACCAGGCGATGAACCCCGATTTCCGATTTGAGTAATCCGTAAGCGTAATTTCCGCTCACCATGACAGTGGCAGATTTAATTCCGGCGGCATCACCATACTGAAAATCAGTGACGATTGCTTTGAAGCCTTTTTTCTCACACCAGCGCGTGACCATGCGAAGGAGCATTCCCGCCCAGTCACAGGACTCTGTCCCGCCGGCACCGGAGTTGATTGTCACGATCGCATTATTGACGTCAGTCTC
>JAYVHR010000093.1:0-2992 GCA_043771075.1 Bacteriovoracaceae bacterium | reverse complement strand
CTGAAAACCTGGTGAAAGCATTGAACGTGAATCTCCCGGAAGATATCCGGATAATTCATGCTGAAATTTCGGATGAAAATTTTCATCCGACGGTTCAGGCAAAATCCAAAGAGTACCATTATCGTTTCACTGCCAGCCGATCGTTTACAGCTTTTCAGAATGACCTGATACAAAATCATCCCTTCGAACTGGATCTCTCAAAAATGAAAGAGGCCTGTAAAATTCTTGTCGGGGAACACGACTTCACAAATTTTTACTGTGAAGGAACCGAAGTGAACTCCCATGTGCGCACAATTTTTAGCTGTGACGTTTTGGAAATCCCGCAAGGGAACTTCGAAATGCTCCCGGCTCACTATGTGTTTAAAATTTCCGGAAACGGGTTTTTAAAGCAAATGGTGAGACTCCTGATGGGTGCTCTCTGGAATATCGGCAGAGGCAAAATCTCGCTCGAAGAATTTCGGTCTGCCTTGGGTCCCACTAAGGTTCAAAGACTTGGTCCGGTTGCCCCGCCAAATGGCCTTTATATGGCTCGCGTCAACTACTAGAATCTTTGACTTTTCCGGGCTTTGTGTTAAAAAAACCATTCAATTTTACCTATGAAACAAGCGAGTTCTCATGTCTTACACCATTCAGGATGTTAACGGCTGTACTAAGAAATTACTCTTCAACTTTGAAAAAGTAGATCTTTCAGGCCAGATCAAAGCCGCTCTCGTGGCGAAACAACAGGATTCAAACCTCAAAGGTTTCCGTAAAGGAAAAGCTCCTCTTGAGATGGTTCAGAAAATGTTCGGCCCACAAGTTGAAAACGATGCTCTTTATCGTTTCATCTCTGAGCAGTATTACGAAGCAATGAAGAAAGAAAATATCCGTGTTGTTGGTTATCCTCAGTTCGGAAATACAAAATACGAATCAGGTAAGTCAGTTGCGTTTGAAGCAACGGTTGAAGTGATTCCTGATTTTGAACTGAAAGATTATTCAAAACTTACTTTCAAGAAAGAGTCTGAAAATGTTTCAGATGAAGACTACGAAACAATGAAGAAAAATTACCTCGGAAGCAAAGCTGAAGTATCTGAAGTAAAAGATCCAGCTCACAAGATCGTGAAGTCCGACTTTGCCGTTTTCAATTTCGAAGGCGAAAAAGCTGACGGAACAAAGCCTGATAATATGAAAGCTCAGGAATACATGCTCGAAATCGGTTCGGGTCAGTTCATTCCTGGTTTCGAAGATGGCATGATCGGTCTCAAGAAAGGCGACAAGAAAGACATCAAGGTGACTTTCCCTGCTGATTACCACGAAGAAGATCTGAAAAATGCTCCGGTTACTTTCCATGTGGAACTTCTCGAGATCAAAAACAAAAACTTCCCTGAACTCACTGATGAACTCGCTAAAGAGTTCGGCTTTGAATCAGTGGCTGATTTCACTGCTAAGAACAAAGAGCGCATGGCGACTCAGAAGAAGCGCGAAGTTCAGTCTAAGCTTCAGCAGGAAATCCTGGAAAAGCTTATTTCTGAAAATCAATTTGAAGTGCCTAAGGCACTCGTTGATGACCAGAAAGAAAGCGTAAAGCAGGAACTTTCACGCACTCTTAAACAGCAGAGCTTTAATGAACAGATGATCCAGCTCTATTTCGAGCGTTGGGATGATGATGTTACAAGTAAGGCCCTCTTCCAGGTTCGTTCAGGACTCGTCCTTGATAAACTTGCACGCAAGTACAATGTTGAAGCAACTGAAGCCGATCTCGACGTGAAAATCGAAGAGATGGTTGCTCAGTCAGGCATGAAGAAAGATGAAATCTCGAAATTCTACAAGTCTAACGAGAACATCAAGCGCAACCTCATGTACGCGATCCGCGAAGAAAAAACTTTCACTGCTCTTATGAAGGACATGAAAGTCTCTTAAGTCTTTTTATTTCGACTGCTCCTCCTTCGTGGGGAGCAGTTTTCAAACCAGATCCCTTTCACCAAATCTCTTTTACAAATCCCATCGGTCCGGTAAATTTTCCCTCCTTCCACTTTGATTATCTTTCCCTGTGCCTGCCACTCATATCTTCCCGCTAATTTGATTTTTCCAATATCGGTATTCAGGTCCGCTGTGAATAGAAAGCACATTATCAGCGCCGGACGTGCCTGCCGGCACGCTAGTAAGAGGAAGAAAATCAAGAGTACGATATTCACTTCAAGCAGAGGAAAATTCATAACAACCGAATAGCTGAAACTGACAAGGCCCTGCACAAATTTTAAAAGCCAGAGACCAATACTTAGCTGCCAGCCCCACAATGGCCATGCAAAGAGAAAAAGAAAGGGAAGAATGAGCGCGAGCACAAAGTTGATTACTGGAGAAATGAGCAGGAGGAGTGGTGAAATGAGACTTCCCTGAATAAATGCAATCATCACCTGAGCGATGAAGAACCACACGACGATTGTAACTCCCTTTGCGCCTGAATAGATGATCCCCAGAAATAGAAAGCTGTAAGTGAATCCCAGGGGGCATCCGGAAAATGATCCCCAAAAGATATCGAGCACCATGGCCATGAGAAAACCGGTTTTCATGCCAAAGAACTGCTGCTGTAATTTTACGAGTGTCATGCGCTTGAGTGCCGACTGACCGGGCAGAAACAAAAGTCCCGCTCCTATAAAACTCAGTAAACCCACTTTATGTCTTCTCTTCCTGAGAAAGAACATGACGGGCCATAGTATTGCTGAAAGATGAAAACCTGAGGGAGTGAAAACATGGGCGAGGGCGAGAGTTTTATATTCCTGCCTGAGCCACCGATCAAGGGGGGCCACCCTTCCGGTCAGCATGGATTCCCAGAGTTCCAGGAGAGTAAGCTCATTTGGTGTGACCCGGGATTTTGCCTCCTGGAAGTGGCGGAGCTGAAGACTTCTCTCGCCTTTGAAGTAGGGAGCAAGAGCGCGCTTCTCGTACGTTTTAAGAAGAAGGAGAAGGAGCATTGAAAGTGCGAGGATAGAGATCAGCCAGGTTCTGTTCATGG
>JAYVHR010000092.1:0-3395 GCA_043771075.1 Bacteriovoracaceae bacterium | reverse complement strand
GGCGGACTTCTTCACGCTCCCGATACGTACATGCTGAAAATTGCCTCCGGAAAAGAGGGCAAGGGTCTTCTCGATATCCGTCAGACTCCGACAGAAAATTTAAAGAGACTCGCGGATGCCAAAAAGTGCCGCGTAAATGATCTGACCGCTATTATCCTCGATCGTCCGAGACACAAAGAACTTATCGAAGAAGTCCGCGCCTCTGGTGCACGTATTCATCTCATCGGTGATGGTGACGTTTCTGCGGCCATCGCTACTGCCACTCCGAACTCAGGTGTCGATATCCTATTAGGCATCGGTGGAGCTCCGGAAGGAGTGATCGCAGCTGCGGCCCTTCAGTGTTTAGGGGGAGAGTTCCAGGGAATCCTGAAGCCAAGAAACCAGTCGGAAATCGAGCGCGCCCGCAAGATGGGTGTGGAAGATATCAACCGGGTCTTCCAGATTAATGATCTTGCCCGTGGGAACCTTATGTTCTGTGCCACCGGGGTCACGACGGGGAATTTCCTTGATGGTGTGATCTTTAAGTCATGGGGTTGCTACACACATTCTCTGGTGATGAGAAGCGAATCTGGTACAATCAGACATATTAGAGCTGAACACCATTTTGATAAGAAACCGCGCTACTAAAAAAGGATTTTTATGGCCAAGGCGAGTCGCACTGAAACTTACGATGTCCCTGCTCCAAAATTTTACCAGGCAGTAATCGATTACAAGAACTACAACAAGTTCGTCCCGGGTGTGGACTCGATTGAAGTCCTGAATGAATCTGCGGAAGGTGCGACGGTTAAGTTCAATATCAATGTCATCAAGAAACTTTCCTACACGCTGAAGCTCGCTCATAAAAAAGAAATGGAAGTCAGCTGGTCGCTTGTGACCGGTGATTACATGAAAACGAACAATGGTAAGTGGACGCTGAAAGATCTCGGTGGAAATAAAACTGAAGTCACATACTCTCTTGAAATCGAAGTGAAAGGTTTCATTCCGGGTCTGTCCCTCATTGAGAAAGGTCTCGTGGAAACAAATCTTCCGATGACAATGTCATCGTTTGCTAAACGTGCGGAGAATCTTTAATGGATGAAAATCGCGGCAATGAGGGAAAGCTCGGGGACCTACTTAAGAAAGTCCTCACGACCGGAGTGACTGCGGCCTTCATGACGGAAGAAGCGGCCCGTGCAGTCCTGAAAGATCTCCCGCTCCCGAAAGAGATGGTGAGTGGTCTCATTGAAAACGCCAAAACGACCAAGACCGATTTCGTCGCCGGAGTAAAATCCGAACTCCGGAGCTATCTCGACAAGATCGACATCTCCAAGGAGATCGACAGGCTCGCTGAGAAATATGATTTCGAAGTGAAGGCGACGATCTCTCTAAAGAAAAAGAATAAGAAAGAGAAGGAAGTCGGATGAGTGACCGGAAAGCATTCTTAGAAAGAAAGCTTTCCGAGACACAGGCGAAACTCAAACCCGGAGTTTCCCTCCTCATCGTTTCAAAAACCAGACCCATTGATGACATTCAGATGTATTACGACCTCGGAGTCCGCGACTTCGGTGAAAACCGGGTGCAGGAACTTTTCGAGAAGTCAGAACTCTTAAAAAAGAAATGCCCGAAGATCCGCTGGCACATGATCGGTCATCTTCAGTCCAACAAGATCAATCAGCTTTATACGATCGATAATCTTTTCGCGATTCACTCTGTTCATGACCAGGCCCTGCTCGATAAACTCATGAAGACCGAAATCCGTCTCCCGCACGAAGTGGAAATTTATCTTCAGTACAATACCAGTCACGAAGAAGCGAAATCCGGTTTCGAGACTTATTCGGAGCTCAAGTCAGCTGCAGAATGCGCTCTTCGCGCGCGCAAACTGAAGCTGTCGGGTGTCATGACAATGGGAACTTTGCGGACGGAAAATTTTGAGGCCGAGGCCGGAAGATGTTTCCAGGATCTCATTGTGGAAAAAAACAAATTAGAAGCGGAACTGAATATGAAACTTAAAACCAGCATGGGCATGAGCCAGGATTATGAGATCGCAATGCGAGAAGGGACGGACTGTGTTCGTCTCGGAACGATGATGTTTCAATGATTATTTCGATACTCGATTCCGAAGACTGTTTCCGGGCCAATGAGATTTATAGCGCAATCAATTTCAAGCTCTCTTCGGAGCATGATTTCATTGTCAGTGCGACCATTGATGGGAAACTTGCAGGGTTAGGAAGACTGGTTAATGTCGATGGTACCAACGGGGAGCTGGGTGGAATATATGTGTTACCGGAATTCCGCGGGAAAAAGATTGCCGAAGAGATTGTCCGCAGACTTCGCTCAGAGAATACTTTCCCTGTTCTCTGGTGCATTCCCTTCGAGCCGCTGGAAAAGTTTTACCGGAAGTTCGGCTTTCGCGAAGTGAAGAATGAAATTATTCCTCCGGCGATTCAGGAAAAACTGGATTGGTGTGAAGGACGATACCCTGATAAAGCAATACTTCTCGTATTAAAGGAAAATATATGATGAAAATTTCTGCTGCTTTGATTCTCGTTTCTTTCTCTGCCTTCGCTCAGATGCCGAAGATGGATGCCATCAAGGATATGTCGAAGCAGGTTCTTGATGCCTGCAAGGAAGACAAATCAAAAATTAAAGGTTGTGAGTCCTACACAGAACTCTCTCCACTCAAGACCTGTCTCATGGCCAACAAAGAAAAACTTTCTGATAAATGTAAGTCATCACTCAAACTGGTGAAGTAAATGAACTACGTTCTTCTCCTCATTCTCATCTCCTGTTCCTCCATTAAGAACCCGGATAAGTCCGGTGATGGAGTTTTTGACAAGGCCATGCGGAATGAGGAGTGCGGTCTTTTTGATCAGTTCTATGATGGCTGCCGAAAGCAGGAAATCATCCGGTCAGAGGTTCCGGCCCCGGTTGAGACGCCAGCTCCTGTCATAGAGGAATAGTTGGAAATTTCTACATAGTCTAAGTCCTCCGCAGGAATGTCATGCTACTTTTGGCGCATGAAAATCACCATCCTCTGTTTCCTGATACTTGCGCCCCAATTCTCCTATGCGATGTTTGCTCAACTCTCAAAAAAAGAGATCCGTTCTCTTATTGGTGATTTTCCCGGGAAAGGATCTATCGGAGAAGTAAGAGATGATAATATTCTTCTGAATTATCAAGCGACTCGGACAAAGGCAGACTGTGACCTGGCGAGCTCACAGTCGAAATTCAAGGCCGAAAAGGTTTTTGTCAAACCACTCGGGCCACTGGAAGAAGATGAGTTTGAAGATGTGGAACACAAAGTCCTGAAGCTCACCGCAAAGGTGGGTCTCAATGTCCTGCGGGCCAAGAATATGTATGAGCGTCCAAGACCATTCGTGAGAAATCCGCAAATCCATCCTTGCATCGCTCTTGAG
>JAYVHR010000091.1:0-2499 GCA_043771075.1 Bacteriovoracaceae bacterium | reverse complement strand
CTTACATGGCAGGCTTGAGGCAAAAAAGTTCACACAATTAAAGGCATTGTTAAGAATAGCCAAACAATATGGTCGGTTATTGTTGCCAGCACTTATTCCAGACACTTACGCTAGGAAAATTTGGCCACCACTTTGAACTCTTTCATTCATCGCCGACCATGGAGAGATGAGACTTTTGCTCACAGGTTTTTTATTTGTGCTCACGGGATGTGCTACCAAGTACATGCTTCCGGGAAATAGATTTCTCACGCCTGAATCTCAAGGTGAAGCATTTCGTGGTCAGATTGAAGTTCAAAAAACTACCGGCAATGAATTGAGTATCGATACAACGAACAATACAATTGATGAGGGTGTGCTTTACTCAGAAGTTTCCAGAACTGGTTTTCTCCTCTCAAATTCAATGTTTAACCAACTCGATTTGTACTGGTCACACACGGCCGGTGCGAACTCCATGCTCGGAGGGAAATTCCAGTTCATGGGTGGCTCACGGGTTTCAAAATCGGCCGGCCATAAGCTTGCCATTGCCGCAGCTATTGGAAGTAACGAACACGAAACGGATGATGGAGTGGTGGAGTTCACACTCGGTGGACAGGAATATCTCATTCTATACGGGTACAGATTTATACCTGAATTCCTTCTCTACTCATCGCTTTCTCAGGCAAATTATCAGTTCGATGGAATTATTCACAGCAGTGGTGCGCTCGATGGTCTCCGCCCGAAAATAAATTCACGTGTGATGAGTATGTCAGGCGGGATGGAAGCCAGTGTTGATCCGGTCTTTGCAAAGCTTGAGTTCACTTATCAGTCTATCTCTTCCCAGAAAACTTCTTCCTACACTCACTTTATCACTGGCTTGAGTATCGGGATCTCTTGGTAGAACCCATTTTTGCCCTTCTGTGACCACCTCCCAAAATGCTTTAAAATAGATTGTGGGAGATTGTAATTTGAAGCGACTTAAAATTTTATTTTTCCTGAGCTCTTTTGCTGTCGTATCGACGGCCAGTGCAGCTCTTGATTTTGAAGATCACGCGTTTCCGGAGTTTGTTACTTCGGCACGCGCGCTGGCGATGGGTAATGCCTACATCAACAAAGTCGATGATGCGTGGTCCGCGTTTTATAACCCTGCCGGTCTCGGAACAGTTCGTAAACCGCAATTTCACCTGGCAAATATTCACGCTGAAGCAAGTAATAAACTTCTGAATATTATCAGTCAGGGACCTGCGTCTGATATTCCCGGAAATTATGCTGATACTTTTGATCCTCAGAAGATGCGGACCGTTCTTGCTAAGGATCAGGGCAAACTTTCACATGCACGATTACAAGCTTTTCCTAATTTAACTCTCAGAGGAATGACTCTGGGATATATGTTCTCACAGAGAAATCGCGCGATCATTAATAAAACTGTAGCAAACGATTTTGAGATCGCAGAAAGAAGAGATCACGGTCCTGTGTTTGCGCTGAATGCTTCTCTCTTTGGTGGGATTTTTAAAATCGGTGCTTCCGGTGTTTATCTGATCAGAAGAGATCTCTACAAATCGGTCGCTCCCAATGGTGTGGCAAAGGTTGTAGATGCAGATTACAAATCCGGACGAAGTTTGCAGGTCACCGCCGGCGCAAGACTTACCATTCCATGGGCACTCCTTCCGACTTTTTCTGCTGTACTTAGAAATGCGACTGCAAATGATTTTGAAGGTGGAAAATCCGGCGGCGTTCCGGATGAGATCAAGCAAACTGTTGATTACGGTTTCTCCATCACACCGCAAATCGGAAAAAAAATCAGAATTCACATGGAAGCCAATCTGAAGGATGCTCTTGATTCCTATGATACGAACTATAAAAGACGCCTGGCTGCCGGTGTAGAAATCGATTTCAACCGGAGAATTTTCCTCAGAGGTGGTTATGGTGATGGCTGGGGTTCTGGTGGTATAGGTGTGCGTTCACGGACCTTTATTTTTGATCTCACGACCTATGCTGTTGATAGATCATTGGACGGATTCCGTAAGGAAGAAGATCGTCGCTGGGCCCTGTCCCTTTCCTCTGGTTTTTAACTCTCATTCCTGCTATTTAAGAGCTCCACTTTGAAGGTTCGAATCCTTCCTCTCCAGAGAGAGAGAAACAAACTATTGGAGTTCCGATGGCCTCGCGCAATCCCTATGCCTCATTCCTTGAAGAAGTTGAAAAACCAGCACGCTATATTGGTGGAGAACATTTTATTGTCCGTAAGAACTGGGACACCGCGATTGCGCGGGTTGCACTTTGTTTCCCGGATACATATGAAATCGGAATGAGCCATCTCGGGATGAAAATCCTTTACGATGAAGTGAACCAGCATGAAGGCCTTCTCGCTGAAAGATGTTTTGCTCCGTGGGTAGACATGGAAAAAGAAATGCGTACGCGGAATCTTCCGCTCGTTACTCTGGAAAACTTCAAGCCACTTAAAGATTTTCAAATCGTAGGTTTCTCACTTCAGTATGAAATGAGTTATTCAAATATCTTGAA
>JAYVHR010000090.1:0-3241 GCA_043771075.1 Bacteriovoracaceae bacterium | reverse complement strand
AAATCGGTTTCAGGATATTTATCCGCTGCCTGAGTTTCAGCATTCCTTCCCATGGATCCCTCTTGCGCGATTTAATTTTCTTCAATGCCTTATCCATCGTGAATTCCTGCGGGTCTTTTATCTTCTTCAGCTCGGTCCACTCAATCGGAAGTGCCACTGCACTCAGAGGTCTCGCCCTCAAGGAATAAGGAACGACCGCGGTCGCTCCATAACCATTTCTCAGGTAATCCACAAAGATTTTTTTCACACGAAGTTTCTTTGACATGTTCGCCACATATTTTTTTGGATTCCTTGAGACCAGCTCGAGAGCGAGACTCTGGGAGAATGATTTGATCTGATCCCAGTCATAAAGTGGCATTATCGGGATATGAACATGAAGCCCTTTTCCACCTGTGAGCTTCACAAAACTCTGGAGATCCAGATCATCGAGAAGATCTTTCAACTCGAATGCGGCATCAATCACTTCACTCCAGGGAACGCCGGGGCCTGGATCGAAGTCCATGACGATCTGATTGGGTGACATGTAATCATCTTTATCAGAATTCCAGGCATGAATTTCAAAGGCATTCAACTGGACCAGTTCAAACAGAGCTTCTGGTGAATCGATAGAAAGATAAGTTCCCGAGCCACTTTCTTCTTCAACGGGAAAGGTATGAAACGAATCAGGAATCTTTCCGGTAAAATGCTTCTGAAAAAAACAGGATCCCTCAGAACCACTGGGGCAACGGACGAGGGATAAAGGCCGGTCTTTGAGATAAGGCAACATCTCCGGAGCAATGGCCGAATAGAATGTGGCCACATCCTGCTTGGTCTTCCTTTCTTTCTTGAAAATAATTTTGTCAGGAGAGGAGAGAGAGAATTTTTCTTTGGCTTTCTTTTTCGAAACTTTGGTCTTTTTAGCTTTTTCCATGCCGATACCCTCCGCCGGTTTGTCTTCCCTTAATCCCAGAAATACCGGATGACGTAAAATTCCTTCGTTCGTCCATTGAGTAAAAGAAACCTCACAAACCTTTATTGGTTCAACCCAATTCGTGTCAGCATTTTTTCCTTTGGGCGAATTGATTTCAAAAGGAGTCTTTGTTTGCGCCAGAGGCTTGAGTATTTTTTTCAGGTATTGAAGAGTCTTCCGGTCAAACCCAGTTCCCACTCTTCCCGCATAACGAAGTTTACCTTCCTCGTAAACTCCCAGAAGAAGTGCCCCGACATCTGTTCTTCCGCCCTGAGGATTAGTCCATCCACCGATGACAAATTCCTGCCGGGCCGTGCACTTCACTTTCACCCAGAGATCGCTGCGTCCCGAGTGGTAAGGACTATCAGCATCCTTGCAGACGATCCCCTCCAGCTGATGCTCGCAGGAAACCTGGAAAAAATCCTTCGGATCAGTTTCAAAGTGCTCACTATAGACTATATTTTTCGGAGACCCTTTCAAGACATCTTTCAGAATCTTCTTTCGTTCCATTAACGGGAGAGAACGGAGATCATTTCCGTCCAAGTACATGATGTCGAAAATGTAGTACATGAGCCCGGTGTCTTTTTTTGACTTCAGGGAGTTCTGAAGGCCCTGAAAATGACTTCTTCCATCTTCATCGAGAGCGACAACTTCACCGTCAAAAATGGCATTTGTGACAGGAAGCTTTTCCATATTGTGAAGAAGATGGGGAAAGGAATTACTCCAGTCGAGAGCATTCCTCGACCAGAAGTTTCCGATGCCGTTTTTGAGATGTGCCTGGATCCGGTAACCATCGAACTTCATCTCATGAATCCACTGCCTCTCATCTTCCGGCGGATTCGTTACGAGTCGCGGGAGCTGGGGTGGTATGAAATCAGGCCACGGATCGTTCGAACTTAAGCGGCTTTTTTTTTTGACGGGTTTTACTAGTGCTGCTTCTTTATGTTTAATGAGTAGCCAGTTCTTTTTGGTGTTCGTACCCCTGAAGTTTGTCCTGACGAGAACGAAGCTTCCTTTCAGCTTTTTTCCATGGAGGATGAATTTCATGTGTCCTTTTTCCAGGGCCTCAGTGGGATCTCCTGTTTCCTCCAGTGCTTCCCAGGTTCCGCTATCCCAGATAAACATCTCCCCGCCGCCATATTCGCCCTTGGGAATGGTTCCCTCGAAAGTACGGTATTTCATCGGATGATCTTCGGTCTGAACGGCGAGACGTTTATCAGCAGGATCCATCGAAGGCCCCTTGGGAACGGCCCAGCTCTTGAGGGCCCCATCCAGCTCAAGTCTAAGATCCCAATGGAGATGGCTTGCATGATGTTCCTGCACCACGAACGTGAGTTTTTTCGATTTCTTCCGGGCAATTTTCCCGGCAGGTTCTTTCGTCTTTTTAAAATCACGCTTTTTATTGTATTCCGAGAGAAGATATTTCTTTGCCATCAGGAAGCCTTTTTCCGTGCGGTTTTTTTCTTACTGGCCGCAGGAGCTTTAGTCCTGGATTTAGACTTTCGCTTTTCTTCCAGAGATTTCCTGAGAAGCGGCATGAGATCAACCACTTTCCCGGTATTACCGCTGCTGTCATCCTTGATAATATCTCCGTAATCAATTTCGTTAGTCTCACCAGAGCTGATTTTAAAGTTGATCACCTTCATCAGATCGTCGTTATAAGTATCCTTATACTGTTCGGGATCCCATTTCGCCGTCATTCCCTCAATCAGCTCCTCGGCCATCTTGAGTTCTTTCGGATTGAATTTTGGTTTCGTCGTCCCTTTCAGGTAGTCCACTTCATCTACAGAGAGAACTTCATGAGAAAACCGCAGCATTTCCATCACGAGATAATCACCCTTCGACATGATGGCCACGAGATGCATCTTTGTCCGCATGACGACTTTCGCCACAGCAACTTTTTTGGTTTTCTTCAAAGCTTCTGCGAGAAGGTGATATCCTTTCTCACCATTTTTCTGAGGAACCAGATAATAAGGTTTTTCAAAGTACATGAGATCGATATCTTCCATCTCCACAAAGTCCTGGATGTCGATTGTTTGAGATGCCTTCGGATTGGCCGCCTTGAAATCATCCTTCGTTACCAGGACATATTGACCGGATTCGTACTCGTAGCCTTTCACAATTCGCGGCCAGGGTACTTCTTTGCCATCCTTAGCACTGACTTTTTTGTATTTGATGGGAGAGAGATCTTTTTCATCGAGCATCTTGAAAGAAAGCTCATGACCTTCCTCTGCTTTCTGAACGGTGACAGGAATGTTCAACAGACCAAAACTTACTGAACCTTTCCATATA
>JAYVHR010000089.1:0-4222 GCA_043771075.1 Bacteriovoracaceae bacterium | reverse complement strand
CTCTTGCTTCATCACTCCAGTAAGGCTTCTGCTGGGAAGCTGAATTGAAGGCATCCCGGAAGGCTTCAGGAGTTGTATCGTAAGGGAGACTATTCACCCACTCACCTTTCCGGTTAATGACGAACACACTCGAAGTGTGATCGATAAATGTATCATCAGGAGTTTTACCCTTCACGATTTTAAAATCTCCCCCGAAGAGCTTGAGAGCACTCCGCACTTCTTCTTCCGTTCCGGTCGCGGCAATGAACGAAGGATCGAGCTCAGAGAATCTTTCCTTAAGTATCGGAAGCGTGTCTCTTTCCGGATCAACGGAAATAAAAATCGGGACAAACTTCTTCCGGTCCGACGGAGGAAGGAGTTTCACCATGCGGTTAATTTCCCTGATCGTTGTGGGACAAACATGCGGGCAATTGAGGAAGCCAAAAAAAATGAAAAGATATTTTCCACGCAGAGTTGTGGTGTCGAGATTTCCCGCAGGCGTTTTCAGGACAAAGTCTCCGCCCTTGGGCGTCTGCCAGGTAGTGGCTCGATTGCAGCTGAGAATGAAAATAAGGGCCATGAAACACTTCATGCCCTCATTGTCTCACATTCTGATTAGCGGGCCATGAGAAACTGACCCACGTTGATTCGTTTCGCCCGGAACGCACCTTCGCAATAAGAAAGATAAAGTCCCCAGAGGCGGATGAATTTCTCATCAAAGCCCATCTGAAGAACCTGAGGACGGGCGCGGTTGAAATTCTCGCGCCAGATTTTGAGAGTATCAGCGTAATCCAGACCAAACTCATGCACGTCATCGAGTTTCATGCCCAGGCCCTTACTCTTTTCCTCGAAAACATTATTCGTGAGAAGCATGCCACCGGGGAAAACATATTGCTGAATGAAATCTGTACTCTTCCGGTAAGAATAAAATAAATCTTCGCGGATTGTTATCCCCTGGATCATCGCCTGCCCTTTATGTTTTAAAGAGCTTCCGACTTTCCCGAAGAAAGTATCCCAGTACTGCTCGCCGACTGCTTCGATCATTTCGATGGAGACAACCTTATCGAATTTCCCCTGGATATCGCGGTAATCCTGCTGGAGAAGTGTCACGTGTCCGGCCATGCTCTGAGCTTCAATCCGACCGCGGTTGAACCTCGCCTGTTCCGGAGAATTCATGACGGCGGTGACTTTGCACCCGGTGCGCTCAACTGCGCGACTGAAGAATCCTCCCCAACCACAACCAATTTCGAGAATATTATCACCGGATTTCAGCTCAAGCTTATCAATGATCCGGTCATACTTTGCCATCTGTGCTTTTTCAAGATCTGCTTCACCGGGAGTAAACACCGCTGATGAATATGTCATCGATGGTCCCAGCCACAGGCGATAGAACTCGTTGCCGAGATCGTAATGGGCCATGATGTTTTTCTTCGCTCCACTCTTACTGTTATAGTTCATGAGGTGTTTTATTTTTGAGGCGAGAACTCCGTACCACGAACCATGAATAGCTTTCCCGAGATCCTGGTCATTCCGGCATGCCCATTCCACCAATGAGACGATGTCATCGACCTCCAGAGTTCCCTCAATGATCGCTTCCGCGAGTCCAAGGTCACCCTTGGTAAAAAGAAGATCAATTGCGTCCCAGTCTTTCACGTGAACTTTTATCGAAGGACTTCCTTCGCCGTAATGTTCAGTCTTCGCATCGGGCGTCGTGAGGATGACAGTTCCATGCTTAGATTTTTTCAAAATCTGCATGAACATCTGAGCTTTGAGTGATGGTTTTTTCATAACTACTTCTCCTGTGTTTGAACCCACGGCGCCGTGACACCAAGGAGTTCAGAAACTTTGACCGCACTTAGAATGCCGTCTTCGTGAAAACCGTAACGTGTCCACGCTCCGGCAAAATACACTCCACCATTTCCCTGGATGAGATCGAGATCTCTCTGGGCACGAATGGCAGTTTGATCAAACTTCGGATGATCGTAACTGAATTCCTGGATCGGCTGAGAGATTTCTTTGTGCGGGTTCAGCGTAACAAAATAATTTCTTTTCGTGGGTAAAGATTGGAGTGTGTTGATGAAATAGGTAAGGGAGATTTTTTTGGCAAAGCCTCCGGTCCCGGTTCCGAGAACGTTCCAGGAAGACCAGCAAACTTTCGTCTCCGGCATGAAGTTCGGATCGGAGTGAAGAATCGTGCGGTTATTCTCGTATTGTACGGAATTCAGAATTTGATTTTCTTTCTCGGACTGATCCTTAAGGATTTTCATGGTCACAGGAGCGTGCGTCGCGAAAACGACTCTATCAAAAGTTTCGGTGACACCAAGACTTGTCACAAAAACTTTTCCGTCTTTTCTCTCGACTGCTGAAACGGGAGAACTGAGGTGAATCCGGGGAATTTTCTTCGCCGCCTTATCCACGTACTGCCGACTTCCGTTTTTTACAGTCCGCCACTGGGGCCGGTCATTCACCTGAAGAAGCTTATGATTGATAAAAAAAGTGATAAAGGTTTCTGCCGGAAAGGAAAGCATCTCACCTTCCGGTGTGGACCAGATCGCGGCACCTATCGGCAGCAGGTAATGATTGAGAAATCTTTTGGAGTAACGGCGTTTATCGAGCAGTTCTCCCAGGGACCAGGCGTGGCGACGGGCCAGAGCGAGATTGGCTTCCGCTTCGCGCCCGAAGCGCATAATTTCAAAAAGCATGTAGTAGAAAGCAGGACTAAAGAGATTCTTCCGCTGGCCAAAAACTGAATTGAGATTATTTCCGGCCCACTCGACGTTATCTTTTTTTGCCATGATCGAGAGAGACATATCAGAGCCGATGGTTTCCACACCGAGCGCCTTAAAAAATCCGATGAGATTGGGGTAAGTGAGTTCGTTGTAAACGAGGAAGCCGGTATCAACAGGAATTTTCTGCGTTCCCTCGTCCACATCAACCGTGTGAGCGTGGCCGCCCAGGCGAGCTTCAGATTCGTAGAGATGAACTTCATGGCTCTCTGAAAGAATCCAGCCCGCTCCCAATCCACTAATCCCACTTCCAATTACCGCAATTTTCATATTTAATGTCATCCCGTGTGACATTAAATATATTGCTTTTCATGGGCAAAGGCCAGACAATTAAACGAAACCTGAGCACTTTCATGAGGTTATCCAGATGGTCGCAAAGAAGAAGAAATCCACCCGCTCCTACAACAATTCAACGAGATCAGAAAAGTCGTTGCAGACCCAAATTTCGATTATTGAGGCCTTGGTTCATCTCCTGGCCGAAAGACGTGGGGGCGAAGTGCAAATTCAGGAAATTGCCGAAGAAACGGGTATTACCAAGAGGACTATCTTTCGCTTCTTCAAAGACAAAAAAAGTCTTCACGAGGCCATGGATAAATATCTTATGAGTTACCTGAGTATCGGAATGAAGCAACTGGACGCATCCAATTTCGTGGGATTCGGAAAAAATGTTGTGAAAGCTTTTGAAAAAAACGAAGCCATTACGATTGCCTATGTCCTGTCCCCGCTTGGCCAGGAAGCGCGAATGCTCTTTCGGAAAAAGCTCAATCAACTGATGATAGAAAAGATTGCCGCAGAAAAAAATATCAAAATCACCAAAGCCAACCTTCCTCGATTCGCTTTTATCGTGAATCTCGTGAATGCCAAGGTCTGGTACGACCTGAAAAACGAGCATCATTTAACCGGGAAAGAGATTGAAGAAACATTAAGTTGGGGTCTAGGAGCTCTCCTGAAGGATTTGTAATTCCGACAGCTTTTCAAATCTAGAAAGATTGTGGAATCTTCCGTAAAACGCCATTCTCACTCACATTTCAGTCATTTAATTCCCCTCTCCCCCTAAATTCTTGCCTTCTTGGGAAGTAATTAAGTCTGTGTGAACATCACACCAGCTTAGAAATTACTAAGGATCTATGAGGGATCCTTACAACACCAAGGAAGGTACATGGAAAAATTATTAGCACTCATGCTCGTCATGTCGCTGATGACCGTCTCCTGTAACAAGTCAGGTGGTGGTTCTTCTGAAGAATCTACTGCGACAGCGCCCGTTACAACTGACGACAAAGGGACTGACCCCGCAACAGACCCGAACACAGATGCGGATCCCGTACCTGAATCAGCGTCCTCACTGCCGGCGCAGGCATTGAGCTTTAAAACGAATGTCTCGTATCTCAGCGGATTCGATTCGACGGATGAAGACAAGTACAACCGGGCCGTTGCTCTGGTAAAAAAAGTCGTGGCAA
>JAYVHR010000088.1:0-2209 GCA_043771075.1 Bacteriovoracaceae bacterium | reverse complement strand
TTATCCATCTTCCATGCGCATAGAAGACTCTTTCCGCCGGGGGCAGCGCAAAGATCAACCACTCTTTCGCCAGGCCTGGGATCAAGAGCGATCACAGGAAGAATGGAAGCCGCATCCATCAGGTAGTAATTGAAATAACCTTCTTCGGTTCTTTCGGGATGCGGAAAGCTGTCAGCAATATGATGCGGATAAGGAATTCCCGTCATGCTGATTGGTTCTTCGGGAAATTTAAATTTTGAAAATGGATTTAAGAGTGCGACATGTTTTTTCGGAAGAAGCAGAGACGCCTTCAGATTGGGCCAGCGGGCCTTAAACATTTCGCCGTAAAATTGTTCAAACCCGTCCGGGCCTTTAAGTACATTCACCACTTCAGTTTACCACAATGAGCGGGCAACTGAAGCGGCGAAATCTAATTTAAAACTATGATTTTAACCAATCAGGAGCGCCTGAGCTGCCCCGTTTGTCACGGCCGCAATACGGATGGCACTTTGAATGCCAATGTCTTCGATA
The DNA here is from genome assembly GCA_043771075.1 of Bacteriovoracaceae bacterium. Classification (GTDB taxonomy): domain Bacteria; phylum Bdellovibrionota; class Bacteriovoracia; order Bacteriovoracales; family Bacteriovoracaceae; genus Peredibacter. The sequence continues at coordinate 1,699 of JAYVHR010000088.1, read as the reverse complement.
CCGTGTTTTCTCAATTCCTGGACATGGGCATTGATACACATTCCGCAACCGGTTATGGCGGAAACGGCGAGACTATAAATCTCGAAGTTTGACTTCTCAATTCCGGGTCTGCCGATAATCTGCATCCGGAGTTTAGCGGGCAACTTCTTCAGTTCCTCCTCGCCTTCCAGTAAATGCAGGTAACGATAATAAATATTATTCATTCCCATGATAGTCGCGGCCGCCTTAACACCTTCGCGCTCAACATCACTTATTTTTGCAGAGGCATACGCTTCGGCGAGCTCGATGAGCTTCGGACTCTTACTGGCATAGGCCGTGGCAAGAAAAGTTCCGAAAATCTGAGTTTCAGATAGCCCGGGAGCTCCTTCAACCGAGAGAACCGAATCGAGATTAATACGAATATCTCTTCCATAATCTTTCACCAGATCCTTGATGATTTCGAGACTCATAACAACTCCTTAAACTTTAATTGTGTCATCGCCTTTACTCCAGTTACATGGGCAAAGTTCGTCCGTTTGAAGGGCATCCAGTACGCGCAGAACCTCTTTCGGGTTTCGTCCGACACTCATGTCGTTAACTGATACGTACCGGATAATTCCACCCGGATCGACAATGTAAGTGGCCCGCTGAGCAACACCTTCTGTTTCATCTAGAATGCCGAGGCCTGCAGAAAGCTCACGCTTGATATCTGAGAGCATCGGAAATGGAAGATTCGTCAGATCTTTGTGATTAAGCTTCCACGCAAGGTGAACGAATTCATTATCTGTACTTGCTGTTAATACCTGAGTCTCACGATCCTTAAAATCTTTGTTCAGGTCGCCAAAACCTTTAATTTCGGTTGGGCACACGAAAGTGAAATCTTTCGGATAGAAGAAAACAACCAGCCATTTGCCTTCATAAGTCTGATTATGAATATCTGTAAAGGCCGTTTTTGGATCAGTTCCGCTCACACCTTTCAGATTGAACGCGGGAAACTTCTTACCAACACCTAACATAAATACCTCCTGGGGTTTTAGTGATAGGCTTACTATCGCGCTGAAGTTTGTCTGTGAAAAATCGATAATTTCAACGGGTTGATAGAGAGAATCTATTGGGAGACTCCGAGGTCTATGAAAACACTCATTCTGATGCTTATTATCAGCTTTAATTTAGGGGCAAGAACCATGAAAAAAGAAACTGCAACACTCGCCGGTGGATGCTTCTGGGGAATGGAAGATATTATCCGTAATATCCCCGGCGTTCTGAATACTGTCGTTGGTTATACCGGTGGGGCCATTGAAAATCCGAATTACAACATAGTGAAGCTTGGTACATCGAACCACGCAGAAAGTGTCCAGGTCGAATTTGATTCAACGAAACTAAGTTATGCTGACCTCCTGGGATTTTTCTTCCGCATGCATGATCCGACAACCGTTAATCAGCAGGGAAATGACAAGGGAACTCAATACCGCTCAGTGATTTTTTTCCATTCTCCGGAGCAGGAAAAAACCGCGCACGAAGTGATAGAGAAAATCGGAGCTGCGAAAAAATGGCCGAAGCCTGTAGTGACTCAGGTGATTCCCGCGGTGAAATTCTATCCCGCAGAAGATTACCATCAGGATTACCTGAAAAAGAATCCGGGCGGATATACCTGCCATTGGCTCAGAAATTAATGTGCTTTAGGAATGAACGCAAGGCCCGGTGAATTCTTCCAGTACCC
>JAYVHR010000087.1:0-2234 GCA_043771075.1 Bacteriovoracaceae bacterium | reverse complement strand
ATTTGATCTCTTCTCTGCGGATGTAAAAAAATGTCACGAGATGATCAAGGATTCACCGGGCTTCGTTCCCCTCTTCCGCTTCCCTTATTTAAAAGGTGGGAAAACAGCTGAGCAGAGAGACGCAATCCAGAATTACCTGAAGAAGCTCGGTTACCGGAATGGGTATGTCACGATTGACGCTTCCGACTGGTATGTTTCCCAGAAGCTCGAAGATGCGCTGAAAAAGAATCCCAGGACTGATACCCGCAAGTACCGGGACTATTATCTGAAGCACATGTGGGATCGCACAGTTTTTTACGATGAACTCGGAAAAAAACACTGGAAAGCACCGCTGAAGCACACCGTCCTCATTCACCACAATCTGTTAAACGCACTTTTCCTGGGTGATCTGATTCAGATGTATAAGGACAAAGGTTGGAAGATTATTTCGTCGAAAGAAGCCTTTAAAGACCCTCTCTTTGATGAGATTCCGGCGGTTCTTCCTCACGGAGAGAGCATCCTTTGGTTACTCGCTAAAAAAACGGGCGAGAAAAGTCTTCGATATCCAGGGGAAGATTCTGAGTTCGAGAAAAAAGAGATGGACCGCTTAGGCCTCTGATTTTCTCGAAGCGTAGAGAGTGTAAATCGCCGCGGCTGAGAGCAGGTGCCAGACGGCATGGCCATTGATGAAATGGTTTTCGGGATCACACCATTTTCGGGTTATATCGAGTAGTAAAGCTATTCCCGCAAAAAACTCAATCAGTATCGCGAGCCCGAGGATTTTTCCCTGAAGCTTCCCGCGCTTTTCCCTGATCATCTGAAATTCAAGAACTGCAGCAATCACTATCTGAATACTGAACGGGATGTTAGCGATATCGAAGATAGCGAGGAAGACGAGCGAGAAAAATAGACCTATGCCGTAGAACAGCTGTGTTTTTCTTTTATCCCATTGAAAATAGCGCTGAAGCGCCAGGGAACAGATACCCATGGAAAGAACCAGCATGGCACCGACATCCAGAAGCTTCCCTACGTTCGTCCCTGTCATATGGAAGACGGTTGAGCCCAGAAACAGGGCGAATGTAGACCAGAAGAAGAATGATTTCTCGACGCCTTTTTGACGGGATTTGAGAATGAGGAGAGCGGCAATCAGGTAGCCGATGTTGGACCACGTGTTAGCCGGCTGTTGCAACCAGCCGCACATCTGCGTCTCACAATAGAGATATTTCTGGGGTGCCCAGTGGGACCAAAAACATGTGTTTCCTTCCATTCTTTCATTCTATCTCTTTGAGAACAAAAAACGGCCAAAAAATGGAATTTCCCCTATACTACTCTTTTGATTTTTACCCATGAGGCTGATTGGAATATACGAATAGTGCTGACGTGATTCTTCAAAAATCCTACTCGCAGGAGATAATTTTTCTCGCCCGTCGCATGGTCGAGCAGGGAAGAGTTTCCCTTTCTTTCATGAAAGGATCGCTCGAGACATTTTTCATCGTTTCCGGAATCATCGCCGAAAATAATACGAACTATGAAGCGAAGGTCAGTTACAAGAAATCCGAAGACAAATTTGCTACTCAATGTTCCTGCAATCTTTGGAACGCTGAAAAACCATGCCATCACACTGCCAGCCTCCTGATTAAGTTCAGCGATATGCAGGAAAAAACCGGAGGCACTCCGGGTGTCGCCGTTCCCCTCTCTCTCATGAGTCAGGAAGGTGTGCATGTTGATCGTTACGGAACGCTCATCAAGAACGCGCCGACGATGACAGGTGCCAGAACAAATTCCACATTCAGCTCGCTTCAATACACACTAGTGAACCGGAAAGTCGTAAACTTCCCGGCACCGACGAAATGGCACGGTAAGCTCGTGGTGGATCTGGTCCCTGCAACCATTCTGGAAGAATATCGTGAAGTCCTTTACGTCGCAGGAAAATATACCTACCGGTTCAGCTGGCAGAATGAAGATCTGGTAACGAAAGAAGTTTCGATGTTCGATCTTCTCTATCTCTTCAACTGGAAAACGGGCGACGCTCTCGATCTTCCCAGTGAGATGCGCGAGCTTGTTTCCAAACTCAAGCTCACAGATGTTGTCGGCGATATCCAGGATTTTATCCGCTTGTTTCTTCCGCTTAAAAGAAGTGGTCTCGCTGAACTCCTGATTGAAGGCGAGGGCTGGGATACATTTCCGATTGAGGACATGGAGTACCGATTCTCTATCAATCCTTCTCCTCGAAAAAGTTTTCTGAACCTCGAACT
>JAYVHR010000086.1:0-4781 GCA_043771075.1 Bacteriovoracaceae bacterium | reverse complement strand
GTCACTATGGTTGATTTTCCGGATCCCGAAATGCCGGTAAAACAAGTGAGAACTCCGAGTGGGATATCCACATCAAGATCTTTCACATTGTTCCGGGTGAGTTTTCTCAGCTTCATCATCCCGGTGGGTTTTCTGATCACTCTTTCCGGAGGAGAGGTCTCATTGAAAAGGTAATGAGCGGTCCGCGAGTTTTTTACCTTGCGAAGTCCCGGAGGTGTTCCGCTATAAAGAATTTCTCCGCCCTTTTCTCCGGCGAGAGGTCCTACATCCACAATCCAGTCAGCTTTTTTGATAATTTCAATTTCATGTTCAACTACGAAGATGGAATTTCCCTGATCCTTGAGACGGGCGAAGGCCCGCAGAAGTGCTTCGGTATCCGCCGGATGCAGACCGGCAGAAGGCTCATCCAGCACATATACTACTCCGAAGAGATGAGAGCGAACCTGAGTTCCGAGACGAAGGCGCTGAAGCTCTCCCGGAGAAAGTGTAGGTGTAGTCCGGGAAAGATTCAGGTAAGAAAGACCCAGGTCCATCAAGACTTCCAATCTGCCGATCATGTCTTCGGCAATTCTTTTTTTTGCGAGGTTTTTATCCTTCACGTGGGGGAGCATCAGTGCGTGAAGCTCGCGGAGAGTGAGCTCAGACATCTGCGCAATATCGTATCCCTCAAAAGTGACGGCAAGAGATTCTTTTCTCAGACGCTTTCCTTTACACGCTGGACATAGAGCATTTACGAGATAGCGCCCCACTCTTTTTTTCATGAGCTCACTCTGCGTATTGGAAAATGTATCAAGAATATACTTCCGGGCCCCGGAGAAATTTCCGTGGTAACTCGGTTCCATTTTCTCACGGATAGCTGCCTTTACTTCTTTCGAGGTGAATCCCGCATAAACCGGAACGTGTGGCTGTTCCTCCGTAAAAAGAATCCAATCCCGATCTTTCTTCGGGATTTTTTTCCAGGGAATATCAATGTTAAATCCCAGGGTCACCAGCATGTCTTTCAGATTCTGCCCGTGCCAGGCCGGCGGCCACGCGGCTATCGCCCGCTCACGAATCGTGAGCTCGGGATCAGGAACAAGAGAGTTTTCTGTTACATCGTAAGTTCGTCCCATGCCGTGACAGTGAGGGCAGGCCCCTTCGGGAGTGTTCGGAGAAAATCCCTCCGCATAGATGATTTCCATCCCCTTGGGATAATCCCCGGCACGTGAAAAAAGCATGCGGACTAAATGCGAAAGTGTGGTGACAGTTCCGACGTTAGATCGCGTGGAAGGAGTTCCTCTTTGCTGCTGAAGAGCGACGGCGGGGGGCAGTCCCGTGATCTCATCCACTTCCGGAACTTCCATCTGATTGAAGAGTCGTCTGGCATAGGGAGAAACGGATTCGAGGTAACGTCTTTGGGCCTCGGCATAAAGAGTGCCGAAGGCGAGGGATGATTTTCCTGAACCGGACACGCCGGTAAAAACGACCAGTGCGTTCCGGGGAACGTGAACGTTGATATTTTTAAGGTTATTTTCTCTGGCGCCTTTCACTTCGACGAATTCCATGAATCATTTTTTCAATGACGGGTAGCAATTTGCAAGAAGCGGCCGCTCTCCGAGGGGATTGCTTTTTTTTATGGATAAACCGTACCGGTATTGTTAGTCTTTTCATTGGAGAACACATGAAAACAAACGCGATTATTTTCGAGAAAATAGGTGGCCCAGAAGTACTGAAATATGTACCCATTCAGGTCGATGAACCAAAGGCAGGGGAAGTGTTCATTCGTCACCATGCTATTGGTGTTAATTTCATTGATACCTATTACCGCAGTGGACTCTATGAAACTCAATTACCGTCAGTGTTGGGTTTTGAGGCCGCCGGAGTGGTGGAACAGATCGGTTCCGGTGTGACTCATGTCAAACCCGGCGATCGCGTGGCCTATGCCCAGGGACCTCTAGGGGCCTACGCAGAACACAGAGTGATACCGGGAAATTTCGTCGTAAAAATTCCGGATGCTGTTTCGTTTGAAGATGCCGCATCGGTCATGCTGAAAGGTCTGACTGTTTCTTATCTGTTTCAGGATATTTTTCCGGTGAAAAAAAATGATCTCTTTCTTTTTCACGCGGCCGCCGGCGGCACCGGAATTATTGCCTGTCAGTGGGCCCGTCATCTCGGGGCGCGCCTGATCGGAACAGTGAGCTCGGAAGAAAAGGCCAAAAGTGCCAAAGAGAACGGTGCCTCTTTCACCATCAACTATTCGAACGAAGACATCGTGAAAAGAGTTATGGAAATCTCGGAAAATAAAAAACTCGCGGTGGTGTTCGATGGAGTGGGGAAAAGTACCTGGACTCAGTCTCTCGATTGTCTTGCTCCCCGAGGACTCATGGTGAGTTTTGGAAATGCATCGGGTGCAGTGACCGGAGTTTCTCTTTCTGAACTGGCATCCCGGGGAAGTCTTTTTGTGACACGTCCGATGTTATGGGCGTACATGAATACTCCTGAAAAACTGAGTCAGGCATCAGCGCAATTATTTGATCTCGTCGCTCAGGGAATTATCCGTCCGGGTGTTTCTGAAAAGTTATCACTGAAGGATGCAGGCCGCGCTCACGAAAATCTGCTGGATCGCAGTCGTGTCGGATCGCTTCTTCTCATCCCTTAACGTCATTAAAGATATTCTTAATTCCCATCCGCTTTATTCCTCTTTGTGGATGGCCATCGGTACGCTGTCTCTCAATAACCAGGGAGACATGTATGAAAAATATTTCCTGGGTAATGATGGGGGCCATCGCTCTCAACGTTGCTCACGCATCTGTAAATCTTGAACTTGATTCCATTGACCGCGCCTGGCAGGGGATTTCTGATCCACTCAGGATGAGCTCGGCTTTCAATCGTGAATTCACTTCACTTCCGTTAGAAGGAAAGGCTTCCGATCCGCAGAAATACTGGTCCAGTGACTACTGGGCGAGGAATAAGGGTGGAATTAATTATCGCTGGAATTCGGCACGTCCAACGGGCTTCAATCTTGTTTCACCGACCAAGGCGCAGGCACTTCTCATGTCGACAGCGGAACTTGCGGCCCTCTCTCCCTCTGAGAAATGGGATTTATTTACCGGAAGCTATGATTATCCTCTGAAAAAAAGAATTGCCTCTTATGCGAGTCCCGGTCGTCCATCCTGGGAAGGAATTTGTGATGGCTGGGCCGGGGCGGCCTTGAATCATGATGAACCCAGACCCATAACTGCTTCTAACCCTGATGGAATTCAGATTCCTTTCGGAGCTTCCGACATCAAGGGACTTCTCTCCTGGTATTACGCCCGGGAATGGGCCGGCGGTTATGCCATGATGGGAAGACGCTGTAATGGCGGAATCAACATCGGCACAGATCGCTGCACTCACGACATGAACGCTGGTGCCTTCCACATTGTTCTCGCCAACCGCCTCGGGACTGACGGAGTTTCCTTTATTGCGGATATCGACCGGAACAGTGAAGTCTGGAACCACATGGCCTACGACTTCACCTCACGCATCGTAAGCAGTAATCTTCCACGCCGGAGCACATCGGCCAGCGGTACGGTGAAAGTCGCGAGAGTCCGGACAACGGTGAATTATGTCTGGTTACTCCAACGCAATACCTGGGAGCCGGTTTTAGGCACCAGTGCCCAGAGAACAAACTCCCGCAGCTATGAGTATTATCTCGATCTCAATGCTCAGGGACGAATTATCGGAGGAGACTGGATCTCTACTCAACGTCCGGATTTTCTCTGGCTCGAAAGAAAAGTCGGTGTCTTCGGAGGACTCTTTTCAAGACTGGGCGAGCTCCTGAACGAAGTACCAGTTGATGTAGAAGGGAATGAAGAATTAGCGGAAATGTAAACTTACGATGCCCTGGCAAGAATCTGTTCGATCGCTCTCAAACCGAACGAACGGGCGAAAATCAGGGCCGTTTGTTTTTTATAATTACAGGCATCGGGGTCAGCACCCTGGTCGAGAAGAAGCTGAACAATCTGGAGATGACCTCTGAATGTGGCCGCCATGAGGATGGAGTTTCCGTTGTTGTCCCGGGACTGGAGATCTGCTTCAAGCGAAAGAAGAATTTTCACCACCTCAAAGTGACCATTATGAGAGGCCCACATGAGGGGAGAGTAGCCCTTCTTGTCTTTTTTATCGAGGTTAAGAATATTCACTGATGCCTTCACCCCTTCCAGATCACCCCGACGGGCGTACTCGAGGATAGGGTCTTCTATCAGGATCAACTTTTTATAATCTTGCATCGTTCTCATGGAAACATCTTCGAACAGTTTCCTGATTTATTATAGAGAAAGTTTAATTCACTCTCTTATTGGTATCCGGATAAGAGCTGATCACACTTTGATTGTGAAAGATTTTTCAAACCTTAATATTTTGTGAAGAATTGTTGATCTTTTTCAGTGGATTGGATATTGTCCGGCCATGGAAAAAAAGCCGATTAACAAGCCCTCAAATACCGTCTATATCTCTAACCTCAGTTATAAAAGAGATCGGAATGGTCTTAAAACTCTGTTTGCCCGTTACGGGACGATCAAGCACATCAAAGTCATCGTGGAACCAACGTCCAATGAGTCCCGTGGAATGGCATTCGTCGAAATGGGAAGCATTGAAGAAGCAACTGATGCGATCAAAGATCTCAATGGACGCATCATCGATGGCCGCACAGTGAAGGCCAACTTCGCTATTCCTCAGAAAGATGATGGGCTGAAAAAAGAAGCAAAGAAAAAAGAAAAAGATCTCGAGTTCAAAGATGTTCAGCTCGCCAAAAAAGCACG
>JAYVHR010000085.1:0-3513 GCA_043771075.1 Bacteriovoracaceae bacterium | reverse complement strand
GGCTTTTTCTTTCTGCTCGTATCGGTGGTCGTTATTCTTTCTGTCGCCAATGCCATCAGCATGAACATTATGGAAAGAGTGAAAGAACTGGGAACGATGAGAGCCATCGGCTTTACGCCGCAGGATCTTGCCCGCTTGGTAGGGATCGAAAGTTTCATCCTCGCCATCATGAGTGTCTCAACCGGATTTCTTGTTTCCCAGCTGATTGCGCTGGCCGTGAATCTATCCAATATCCGTTTTTCTCCCCCGGGCATCGCGGGAGAAATGCAGTTCGTTCTGACGCCCTGGCCGTCTCTTTGCCTGATCTTTGCCGTTCCCCTGATTCTATTTGCGACAGTGACCGCTTACATGGTCACCAGAAGAAAAATCCAGGGTGAAGTTTCTAAACTCCTGACTGAAACATCTACATGAGGTCTTCGATGAAATATTTAACCTTACTTCTCGTCACTCTTCCGCTTTATGCTGTTACGATTAAAGCACCTCCGGCAGAAAAACTTCTCCAGCTTTCCGATCGCGCACGCGGAAGTGTCCAGAGCGGAGTGAGTTGGGACGCTGAACTCATTTCGGTGGAAGAGGGTGAAACTTCCAACAGGAAATTTAACGTTAAAGTTCTGGGAAATGATGCACTCGTGGAAATCACCGAACCGGCCCGGAACATGGGGGAGAAATTTCTCTTTAATGATCTCGTCATGTGGTTTCATAAACCCACGCTCAAGAAGCCCGTTTCCGTTTCTTCGCGCCAGAGAAATTCCGGTCAGGCGGCCAACGGTGATATTGCCAATACCCGCTACGCCCGTGACTATACCGGTAAAGTTATCGGTCATGAAAAAGTAAACGGCGAAGAGGCATGGGTTCTCATGCTGGATGCAAAATCCAAAGACGTGACCTACGACAAGATCAAATACTGGGTTTCTGCCAAATCAGGACTTGGAGTCAAGGCAGAATTCCTTACGCTTCAGGGAAAACCTTTCAAGCGCGCTTCGTTCAAATATCAGAACGTCATCGTCTCGAAAGGAAAAAAACTTCCTTTCGTCTCTGAGATGCTGATCACTGATGCTGAGTTCCCGGAAAATAAAAGTACAATGATTTACAAAACTCCGAAGGAAGAAAATCTCTCCGCCGGAATGTTTAACGTGAATAATATCTCGAGGTAATTTTGTTCGCATCACTCTTTACCATCGCCTTCAGAGGAATTTTCAGGAACTGGCGACAGAGTCTTACCGCTTTGTCTTCGATTGCTGCGACCTTTGTATCGCTCACCCTGTTTCAGGGCTACATGGATGACGTGGCGAAGATGTACGAGAATACCAACGTCGAGCGCGAGATGATGGGCCACATTATCTTAGAGAGAAAAAATCCGCAGGAGAAAATGTCGGGCGAGGATCAGCACCTGGCGATGTCTTTTCTCGACGCGAGATCTGACGTGGACTCGAAAGTCCGTTTTCTTCCCATTTCAGGCACCATCACCAACGGAAGATCTTCCATGGTCTTCGTCGGTATGGGTACTGACGTGAAGGAAGGCCAGAAGATGCGGGAGCCTTCGTGGGCGTGGAATACACTCGCCGGTTCTCCTCTGGATGATGAAAATGAAGGCTTAGTGATCGGTCACAAACTTTCTAAAATCCTGGGTTGCACCCCGGATCCGATTCTTGATTTTAAACAGGGTCTCGGAGGCTTCGCCGCCAAAGTCCGTCCGATGAATTGTCCCCGAAATAATCTTCAGTTGAACGTGGTCACGGTTCACGCGCAGATGAACGCGCTCACAATCCCGCTCACCGGAATTACCGATGCCATTTATAAAGAACTCGATGAACGCTATCTCGTGATTCCCCTGCGTGCAGCACAGACCCTTTTTGATACCAATGACATTGGCCACATCACGGTGAAACTGAAAGACGAAAAAAACATTCCCGCATTTTTAAATGATCTCAATCGCCACCTCTCCGGCAGTCCTCTTCACGCTGTGAGATGGCAGAATCACCGTCTGGGAGATCTCTTTAACAAGACGATGGATCTCCTTTCGATTTTCAGAAATCTCATGGTGACCGTGATCCTCATCATCTCCTCACTTTCGGTTTTTAATACCTTCATCCGGAACATTTCAGAAAGACAGAGAGAAATCGGCACTCTCCGCTCAATTGGATTCAATCCTTTTTCGGTCCGTCTCCTTTTTGGTCTTGAGGCCATGATTCTCGCGATCACCGGCTGCGTGATGGGCCTCATCACCAGTACAGTCTTTGAGTGGAGTGTGAATATCCTGGGTCTCACTTATAAACCCGGTGTCTTCTCATCCCCGGTGCCGTTTACGATTTATGTTTCCCCGTATCTCCTGACCCAGGTGACTCTCTTCCTCGTGACTCTGGTTATTTTCACAGCGATGATTTCCCTCAGAAAACCATTGAAGCAAACCATCACTGAGTGCCTGAACCATGTCTAAGTTTCTCTTTCTCCTCCTCTTCTTTGCCGGAAGTGCTCAAGGCTGGACGCTGAAATGGAATCATCGCCTGAACTGGTACAACCGGGTGATCAATCAGGGTGTGGTGGACAGTGATTTCAATCCTGACAATCAGGTCGGGAAAATTCCTGACAATACTTTTGAAACTGACCTCCGTCCCACTTTCAACTGGGAGTTTGATAATCACCGCGTGAAGCTCGATCCACGCCTCATTACCCAGCTCACTCAGGCAGAATATCGGGACGAAAAACATACGACTGATAAAACCGAGGCTTTTCTGAATGAGGCCTCTTATCAGGGAAACTTCGGCGATCATCAGATCACACTGGGAATCCAGAACTATCAGTGGGGCCCGGCGGAAATGCTCTCACCCACCAATCCCATTTTTCGTTTTCAGTTTGAACAGCGCTCACTTTTTTTCCAGCAACGCGGAAGAAATCTCATCCGCTGGAACTGGCAGATCACACCTCTTTGGAACATGGTCACGATGGTGGAAGTAACGAAGAACGGTTCACAACTTCCGAAAGAGGATCAGAAATTCGCTCCCAACGGGCTCGTTAAGCTCGAGCGCGCGCTTTCGAAGTCCAGTGACTACATTGGTGTGGTGGTGGGAAAAACGCCGTATAAAGAGGCTTTTGTGGGGGAATACTTCGCCATGAACCTCACGGATGAGTTTTCCGTTTACTTCGACGCCCGTCACCAGGATGGCTCAAAAAATTTCTATCCCGATGAGAATCCTTTTTTTGAATTTGATGAGCGGGAGAAAGATGGCGGCATCAAGACTCTCGCGAACATCGGGTTCCGTCATGAAGCGGCGGTGGATTTCAGGCTTGAGTATATCTATAACGGTGTTGGTTTGAATGATACGGACTGGGACCGCGCAAAGGCTGCTCTCACAACTCTGGGACCAAATACGCGGGAGAATTTCAAACGCTTCTTCCGCGGTGGCAGGGATGATCTGCAAAGGCAGCACTACGGTTATGCCTCGGTCCGGATTCCGGATCTGGGCGACAAGGATCAGTACACTTTGTTTCTACGTCACTTCCACTCGATAGCAG
>JAYVHR010000084.1:0-3907 GCA_043771075.1 Bacteriovoracaceae bacterium | reverse complement strand
GGCGACTTCTTCATTCTCACTCCGTCATTAAGCGCATCGCCGCTTCGAGATCCTCGAAGGGCTTGTTGAGAAGGCGACACTGATACGAGTTCGCCCGGGATAGTACCTGCGGCGAATTGTAAGCAGTCATGATCACAAATTTTTGACTTATGTCCTTGGCACTAAACTTCTTTTTCGATTCTTCTATCACGTCAAAACCGGAAATGTCCTGAAGCATGAGATCACAGATAATCCGGTCGTATTCATTGGCAAGAATCATGTCGATTGCCGTCTTCCCACTGGCAGAAACGTCCACAGAGAATCCTCTCCGCTCAAATAGCTTCTTAAGTGACTGCTGGATAAGGATTTCATCTTCGATGATAAATATTTTTTTCATGTCACCGGTAGTGTAATGCGAAAGTGGGCGCCGCTTGATTCATTATTCATTATATATTCCAAATTACCACCCATTTTTAACGCCAGGTTTCTCGAGAGAACTAAACCCAATCCGGTGCCCGAAGCCTTGGTTGTGAAAAAGGGTTTAAACAGCTGGCTTGCCTTCTCTTCCGGTATGCCCGGTCCGTTATCCTGAACGTGAATCGCAATCAGGGCATCTTCTTTACAGACACGGATGGAAAGTTCCCCACCACGGACTTCGGCATCTCTCATTGCCTGCGCAGAATTCACGATCAGATTAAAAAGAATCTGAACGACGAAGATCAGAGGAACGGAGATTTCGAGATTTTCGGTTTCATCGTGATAGGTAACTTTTTTTCTGATCTCGCGGCCCTCGCTCTTGGTGAGAACTAGTGACTCGTCGATGATCTTTTTCAGGGAGACAGGCTTGGGGTCGCTCTGAATCTGATAGAGATTCGAGAAGTTTTCAATGATCACCTGGCAGCGGGAAACATTCTTCTCGATTTCCTTCATGAGATCTTTGTTGTCAGCAGAAACTTCGAGAGTGCGGAACATCTGCGAGCCCAGCATGAGTCCGAACAGGGGATTTGAGAGTTCATGCCTTAATGTATTCAGGAGCTCACCCAAAAGGGAAATACGCTGGAAATGAAATAGATCGAAAGCATAGTGGCGAAGTTCATCACTGTCATAGAGATCCAGTGTGAACGGACCCATAACTTTCTTGGTGAAGAAAATATCCTGATCCTGGAGTTCAGTTTTCATGAGGTCATTCTGGAAAGCAGTACCTGTGACGTTATTCTTGATTCTCAGGGGAAGCGGGAAATCCTTGAGACAGATTCGTAACTCAGAAATCCTCTTGTCGGAAAACTCCTGATCTATCAATCGTTCAAAATGCGGCTGAAGGAGGTCAATGCATGTTTCGAAGAGTTCAATCTCTTCCCGACCGTAACTTAAAAAATCGTGTCGGGATGTCACGGCCACCAGACTATATTTACGGGAGATTACTTCTTTAGCGAGAAAGCTTCCGTTGAATGGGAGATTGAGCTTAGGGAAAGTGTCAGTCGAGAAAGATTTGATCTTGGATTTTTTTACAGAATTAAAAAATGCGTTGAATTCTTTCACTTCAATAAAACTCTGAATTTTCTCTGTCCTCCAGAGAGAGCCGATAAGTTCTGCCTTGGTCTGACCTTTCAGGTGAAGAATTACCAGAGATGTTTCGAAGCTCTGGAGAAAGGGAACATCCAGGAGTTTTTCCGTCAGATCCCGCAGACTGTGCGACTCGAGCGAGATGCTGTTAATCTTCCGGATAATTTCATCCCACAAATCCTTCGTATGACGTCCCGGACTGGCCGCCGAGAAAACTCTTTTTTCGATGGATTGGGTTGTCTTCACCAGGAGATCAAAGGGATCCTGCGCAAGTGAGCGCGGAGGTATTTTTTTTTCAAGACCATTCAGAATGAGACAGATGTTTTTCCGATAAAAAGGAAAATCACAGTACTCACCATCGGGATAGTTAACCCAAAGGCGCTCGCCTTTCTTCAGAAGAGCATATTGAGCTTCGGAAAGAGGGAGAATCTGAAAATGAGAGGAAAGGGAAAAGTCAGGACCTAATTCTTCCAGGACCAAAGGGTCAAGATGAAGAGTCAGGCGCTCATGAACCGCTTCGCTTGGGGAATCAGGTCTATTTTCCACTGGGTTAAGTTATCTTTTAATTCGTACTTTATCAAATCTTCCAGTGCCACCAGGTCACCTTTATGATGTGCCTGATTGATGCCTTTCATGACGAATAAAAGATGAATATGAGATTCCCGGGCACCAGCAATTGTCTGTTTGTGACGCTTAAGAATCATCCGGGTGATCAGAGTCGTAATTTCCACGTAAGTGCCGACATCCATCGTGATCGAGCTCACCCACTGATTGATGTTAATTGGCTTCTCTTCCTGAAGGGCCGGTATCAGGTTTATCCGGGCAAGTGTCTGGTTGAGGAATTCCTGAGAAAGCTGAACGGATTCTACCAGAATATCGGAAGATCCGGCTTCGATGATTGTTGTCGTCCCTGACATGTATCAATCCTTGTGGGTTACAAGGAATAGTATAGCGCAATCATTTGGAATTCCCAGATTATTATTGTCCCCATAGGGGCAACTATTTTTTGATCCGGATGGCTTCGAGAAGCTCAGCGAAGGCCTTGAGTGCCTGGTGTTCTTCTGAATAAGTAAGAAGTGAGTTCTGGCTTTTCTCGAGGAGAGTCTCCCCTTCATTCTGACCTTTACGGATTTTATAAAAATCAAGAACCGGTCTCAGAAACGGATTGGTCATGGCGATCTTATCCATCGTCTCATCCACTTCAGTCAGAGTGCTGATGTTCTTTGAAACTTTCTCGGCGTCCGATTCAGAGGCTTTGGCTTCCTTGTAAACTCCATCGAGGGCCACCATCGCATAATCGTGAAGACGAATAAGCTTAGTCACAATTTCCAGTTGGCTGCCAAGAATATCAGCTTGCTCAGCAGAAGGGGAAGCAATATCGAGATTCACTTCCTGCAGGGCGAGGAGGTAATTCCAGAGTACGAGATGGGCCTGATAGAATGGATAGGAAATTTCCTTGCCGGATAAATTCTGCAGGTATGCACCGAAAACATTTTCCATACTCAGGCGATAAATGTTCAGATGCTCGGCCGGTTTCATCTCTTTATCTTTCAGGATGATTTCCAGAATCCCCAGAAGGGATTGCGCATCAAGCTTCTTTCCTCCGGTTGTGATCATGATCGTGCCTTCTTTTTCCGGAAGAAGATTCAGACCCTGAAAGCGGGAACTGAAAAATATGGCACGCGCTCCACTCTCGCAAAGAACAAGAGACTTCATGGAAGCAGGACCAACATAAAGTGAGGAGCTGTGATCGTTTTCAGCATTCACTTCACTTTCGTCCAGCACCTGCACCGCGGGAAAGCGGCGGACGAGTCCCGAGAGAAAAGCTTCCTGCTCATCCTTCGGGAAGAACTCCGGAACAGACATGCCGATGATAATTGTTTTTGCGACTGCTGTTGACTCACTCTCTGTATTGCGTTTTTTGACTCCGAGAATCTGACGGAAAATTTCACGCATGTGGAATGTGACGAAGGGAGTACTTCCCTTGAACGTCAGAAACCATGCGGACCATGTACCGCTTACGATGAGTTCATTATTCTGATAATAAGCACCGGATTTTTTACCAGACTTCACTTCAGTATGAATCTGCCAGGCCGCTTCGTTGAGCGATAAATTGAAGGATAAATCATACTGTGTTGTGAGGATCTTTCCGATGTCAGTAGTCACTCCGGCCGGGAGATAAATACCGATGTTCTCCATGACTTCCAGAGATTTTGGACTGACCAGGAGAGTGAGTTCAAAATCAGTGAGATCTTTGGAGTTAGCTGACAAAACCTGCAAAGTTTCATGCAGGAAGTACATGTCATCCGTCTGGATGATTAATATTTTTTTGACAGTCATCCGCTTATTTTAAGGTTGTTTGAAC
>JAYVHR010000083.1:0-3863 GCA_043771075.1 Bacteriovoracaceae bacterium | reverse complement strand
ATGTCTCAGTTTTTTATTTTTTAAGATCGCATTGTCATAGTTCCACGCGACAAATGTCACATCCAGCATCGGATCGATGTGGAGACGGATTCCATTGGCCTTGAGATTCGGGTGAAGTGCATTGGCATCATCCAGCGCTCTTTCATACATGGATTTCATTTCCATGAGATCAACTCTCCCCTTCTGGAAATTCAACCATTGAGTCTGATCAACGGGAATAATATCAACGACAATTTTATCAACCAGTGGCAGTTTTTTACCGGCATCGGCCAGAAGGCCAAGTTTATCGTCACCATCAGCACCTTCCGCAGGATAGAACTTATCGCGGAACTTATTGTTACGAAGATAAATGATCCGGTTACTCTGTTCAAATTTTTCAAGGATAAATGGACCTGTTCCCACGGGATGATTCAGAAACTCCTGGCCGAAATGATCGACAACTTCTTTCGCTACAATAAACGTATAAGGCATAGCGAGTGAATAAAGAAACTGAGGAAAAGGACGTTTCAGGACAATTTGAAAATTATAGTCATCAATCTTCTTGAATCCTTCTATTGCTTCATCATAATTGGCCGCAGCTTCTTTTTCGTATTTTGTACGCCACTCATTGAGGCCCGCAATCTTATCATCAATAATCCACCAGCCTTTGGCAGAAAGTTTCGGATCAGCGAGGCGACGGAGTGTATAGAAAACATCATCGGATTTAAGTTCTCTCGCCTGGCCTTTGAATGCCGGGCTGTCATGAAACAAAACGCCCGATTTGATTTTAAAAGTATAAGTGAGACCGTCAGCACTAACCGTCGGCATGGCCTCGGCAAGATTCGGAACAAGTTCATAAGGACGCTTCAAGGGATGAAATTCAAAGAGACCTTCATAAACTTTTCCGGTCTCATGTCCTGAATAGCGATCGGAAACGTTGATCGGATCAAAGCCCGCAATTTTTTCAGGGCTCAGAAGGTGAAGCTCACGCTCATCGAAGTTTTTTTCTTTGCTACAGGAAGCAAGGACAACAAGAAGACCCGCCAGAACAATGTTCGAAAATTTCATTTGAACTCCACATAAAGAAATAGAAATATTGTAGGCCATCCTGGCGTAAACCTCACTATAAAAGCAGGGAGTTGCTAATGACAATAGGTGCAAATTGTCACCAGATACAATCAACTATTATTTCCAGAAAAGTTCGAGCGTAAGGAGATCCTGCTTAGTTTCAGGAGCAGTGACTTTGAATTGAGTGTTCATGAAGATAGGACCGGTAAGATTGGAAGCAGTGGTGATCAATTGATGGCCGGCAAAGGGAGTCACGACCCGAAGGGATTTTTCTTCCGACATGACGAGAAAATCATCCTCACCCAGGCTGCAGACATGATCTTTGTCTTTGGCCTCACAGTTCACCGGCAATTTAAGACGGTAAGCGAGAAGAAATCTCAGGGTCTTTCTCAGTGCCGAGAGGAAATCGGCACCTTTCAGCGTCGAATTCTTCAGATTCTCCCTGATGCCTGCATCAATTCTGAGTGCAAATGAATCCATGGAGTAGTCATCAGTATTTTTTTGATCGAGAGATGGAAATAGAAGAACCTCTTCCCCGTGTAAAGGAATAGCAACTCCCATGATCCAGCTCTTGTCTTCCCGAAGCAAAGACTCAACTCCGAAGAGATACTGTCTTTCGTGGATGTGAAGTCGGCCCTTGCCCTCACCTTCAACCTTAATGGATTCAAGATTCTTCAGAAGGTCATTGCTACGGAGCTTTTCCGAGCCTTTAAAAAGTGAGCAGGATGAAAGTAGAAGGAGAATAAAGATGCGGCTGAACATGTGTCATCTTCAGCCGCTTTGAAAAATTAGTCAATGTTTTTGGACGCAGGAATACGGTCGCCTGCAAGGGATTCAATGCGTGAGAGAATCTCTTCCCGGTCACTCTTATATCGCGCATGCTTAAGAGCGTTCTCGAGGTAATTCTTCGCTTTGCCGTAATCCTTCAGCTCCTCGTGAATAAGAGCGAGATGTTTCAGAATTTCGATATCATCCGGAACTTTCTTGTGAGCAAAGTCGAGTTCCTGAAGGGCTTTTTTCACATTACCTGTTTTGTAATAATACCAGCCGAGTGAATCACGGATATAACCGTCATCAGGGTTCAGGTCGTGAGCCTTTTTAATATATTCATAGGCGATTTCCATCTTCTCGCCGCGAACGAGAAGGGAGTAACCAAGGAAATTCCAGGCATGTGCATTCTTCGGATCATTATCAATGATCGTCATGATAAGAGCGGATGAATCTTCAAAACGCTTTTCTCTTTCATAGAGATTTGCGAGGTAATACTTATGCTGAACCCCGAAACTTTTCTCGTCCTGAACAACCATCATGCTTTCCATTGCTGCACGATATGAGCCGATTCCTTCGTAGTAACCGGACTTGATGACGGAAAGCTCAACCGTCAGAGCTTTGATTTCCTCCAGCTTACCGTTCACATGCTTCAAAAACGCATCTCTCCACTGCGTTCCGGCCTTGGCAAAATGTTCTTCCTGCGCAAGAGTCGAAAGCATATTCGCCATCTGAAGTGAGCTGTCACTATAGAGACCTGACGAAGAAGGGATCTGGTTGAAATACTCGATTGATTCCTGGAACTGTTTCAATTCCTGATGAATGGCACCGAGATAATAGAGAATTTTATCAGACTGAGGAGCCACCGAAAGAAGATCTTTGAAGATCGAAAGCGCTTCCGGATATTGCTTGGCATCTGTGTAGAGAATTCCGAGTTTCACTTTCAGGTTAAGATTATCCGGCTCAAGGTCGGCCAGTCTTTCTGCGTAAGTAATTACCTGGTCAAACTTTTCCTGCTGGAAAAGAACGTGAACCATCCGGTTAAGAATCACGCTGTCATTCGGAGAAACTTCGAGATGATTTTTATAAAGAGAAGCCGCCTCAGTGAATTTTTCCGTTTCTTCGTAGATAACACCAAGAGCGTTCACTGCCTGAGTATGACCCGGCTGCCTCTGGGATGATTTTTTGAATGATGCAATCGCTGCAGGCATATTTTCCGCATCGAGATGAATTTTCCCTGCGTAGTAGTCATACATGCCGTTCTTTGGATCGGCCTTGGCACAGGCAGAAAGCTGGGCAAATGCTTTCGCATTTTCCTTAGAGATCGCGTAAGACTTGCTGAGAAAGACGCATGCGTCTTCGTTCTGTGGATTCTTTTTCAGGATCGCCTGATAAATCTCACGTGATTCTTTTTCTTTATCCAGGCCCGCATAAACACCAGCGAGAATGAGACCTGCTTTTTCGTCGTGCCTCTTACTATACATAGTTTCGAGAACAGTCTGGGCCGTCTCAAGGTCGCCGACACGAATTAAACTCACAGCATATTTTTTCAGGACGAATTCATCGTCCGGAACAAGAAACGTCAAATGTTTGAAAAGTACGGATGCAGTGACAAAATCCCCTTCCATCAGGGACATGTTTCCTTTCAGGAAGAGATCCGTGGAAAGATAAGTTGTCGCGGTGGCGGATTTTTTCGCTTCCTGGACCATTCGCTCCAGTCGTTCTGAGGCGATCGAAAGCGCTTCTCGATTCATTTCATCAGACTGTTCCTGCGTGAGTTTAATTCCCTGAGAATTTTCTGAGTGGTGTGAGCACGCTGAAATGAGAGTGAAGAATAAAAGTGCGAGAGTGAAACGAAGAACCACCATAAACATCCTGTTTCGAAAGTCCCTTCGATGAAACTTCCCTTTCAGGTCTTATCGGTTTTAAAACAGGTCATTTTAAGAATTTTGATTGCTAAAAGGTAAGGAAATTAACGCGCAGCTTTTAAATGTAACTCGTTGAAATTTCGTGACGTAACCTCAAGGAATAAGGAAGTTTTTACCCCC
>JAYVHR010000082.1:0-9435 GCA_043771075.1 Bacteriovoracaceae bacterium | reverse complement strand
CTGAGAAAGCAAAAGAGTTTCCGATTGATATCCGCTACCGCGGAAATAAAACCCGCATGACGTATCCGTATAACCCGCTCGATGCTGTCGGATGGAAGGGCTCACTTTATCCGTGGAAACTTTCAATTTACGATTACTGTCCGATCAATTCTCACCGCTATCATATTCCGCCATCCGGACATACGACGTTTGTGGCACAGAATTTTGTGATCTGCTCTTTTGTCGCCCGGCCGCTGGAGCACTCTTCGGAAGGTGTCTTAAAAGTTCCGTTTTTCCACAGTAATATCGATTACGATGAAGTCCTTTTCTACCATCAGGGAAATTTCTTCTCACGGGATAATATTGACGCTGGTGCCATCACTTATCATCCCCAGGGAATTCACCACGGGCCGCATCCTAAAGCTTTCGCGAATGCCAATAAGAATGAGTTTACCGATGAGTTTGCTGTGATGATCGATGCGCGAAATCCCTTAGAGATGAGCGAGGAATTTAAGCGTTTTGAGAATAAAGATTACTGGAAAAGCTGGATGACGAAATAATCCGACTGCAGCTGTCCGGTTTGACTTTCCCTCTTTCGAAAAAATCAAAGCGTGCGAGAATAGGTCATTCACTTATTACAAGGATGACCATGAAAAAGTTCATTTTCCCGCTCCTCGCTGTGCTCTCAGTTCCGGCATTCGCTGCTCAAAACCTTGAGCTCGATAACCTCACGAAGTCAGATCTCGAAAAAGTAGCTAACGAATTCGCTGTGAACTTTTCTCACACAGCAGTTGCCGCTCCAGAAACCGATGGCCTCTGGGGAGTTGAAGTCGGAGTGATTGGTGGAGCAACTGGTTCTCCAAAATTAAAAAAAGTTGTCGATGCTACCGGCGGAGACGGAAAAGATTTCAAGAGCCTTTATCACGCAGGACTCATGGCACGCGTCCATATGCCTTTTGATATTTTCGCAGAAGCATCCCTTTTACCTGAAAGAAAAATCAGTGAAGTAGAAGTCAAGGCCCGCTCATTTGCTCTCGGATGGAATGCCGGTGCATTCTTCGGTCTTCCGCTCGATCTCGCAGTTGGTGCAAACATTTCTTCTTCTGATATTACATTCGAACAGACGATCAATAACTCTTCTACCAGTAACACTAACGTGGATTCAGAAATCTCCCTGGATTCCAAGACCCGCGTTCTCTGGGTGGGAGCAAGCAAGACATTCCTCTTCGTCACTCCTTATGTAAAAGTCGGTAATGCGCACACTGAATCGAAAGTGAAAGTGGATACAAATGGCGGCGGCGGTACCATCTTCGCATTCACGAATAAGCAGAAAGAAGATGTTTCGACTAACGGCGGATTTCTAGTCGCTGGTCTTAACCTTCAGCTCGCTTTCTTTAAACTGGGCTTCGAGATTGGACAAACGAACACAGTCCGTCGAGCTTCAGGTAAAATTTCTCTCGATTTCTAATCACTTAAGGCCGGGGCTTGACCCCGGTTCTTTTTTCCCTTATATTTAACCAAATGGTTTATTAACCAATGAGTTAATTATGGATCATCTCAGTATCGTTTTTTCTGCTCTCTCCGATCCCACCAGACGGGCCATGCTTGCTCACCTTTCACGAGGTGAAGCAAATGTCGGGGATCTCGCGAAACCCTTTCTTAAAAATATGTCTCTCCCAGCGGTCACCAAACATCTCAAAGTTCTCGAGAAGGCTGGACTCATCACGAAGACGGCCGATGCTCAATACCGCTCCTGTCGCCTGAATAGCGAGCCGTTGAAAGAGGCCAATGACTGGATCGAAGACTTCAAGGCAATGTGGGAAGAAAGCTTTGACCGCCTGGATGAATACTTAAAAGAAATTCAAGCTCCGAAAAAAAATAAAGGAAAAAAACATGGCAAAAGAAAATGAGATCTCACTCACGCGTGTTTACGATGCTCCGGTGAAGCTCGTCTGGGAAGCATGGACCGATCCGAAAAAAGCCGCCAAGTGGTGGGGACCCAGAGGATTTACCATCACTACTCACAGTAAAGATTTTCGTCCCGGCGGCATCTGGCACTATACGATGCATGGACCAGATGGAACGGATTATCCCAATAAGACTCTCTATCATGAGGTCGTCGAGTATCGTCGTCTTGTTTATGATCATGGCGGTAACGATGAACAGAAGCCTCTCTTTAAGGTGACAGTCACTTTCAATGAGGTGAAAGGAAAAACCGTCATGGCGATGATCATGTCGTTTGAGAGTGCAGAGGTCCGGAAGCAGATCGGTGCCTTCATCAAACAGGCCGGCGGAAACGCCACCTGGGATCGGCTCGGAGAATATCTGGGAGATGAATCCGGTAAAAACAGATTTATCATTAACCGCTCATTCGAGACGACGGTCTCGACCATGTATAAGATGTGGACCGATCCGAAAAATCTTGAGAAGTGGATGCCTCCTACTGGACTTACGATGGAGTGTTCACGAGCTGACGTGAAAGTTGGTGGTGCCCTCGTATTCAAGATGACTAATGGAAAAGACATAACGATGTATGGGCGTCTTCAATACCGCGATCTCGTGCCGGATAAAAGAATTATGTACGTGCAGGAATTTCTCGATAATAAGGGGAATCTGTCACGCCATCCGATGCTACAGGTTTTCCCATCGGCGATGCTGGTTATTATTGAACTGAATGAAGAAGGACCTACGCAAACAAGGGTCACCGTATCCATGGAGCCGACTGGTGCCTTTAACAAGGAAGAGGCGGAAGCTTTCACGGGCCAGAGAGGAAACATGACCATGGGCTGGACCGGATCCTTGGATAAGCTGGATGATCTTATTTAGGAACATCCCGATAGAAAACACCGTTTTCCCACTTCATCTTTCCCCACAAAATGGGTTCAACAAACTCCATGGTGGGGAAAGCTGTTTTGAGGTCTTTTTCAACAACCCTGAGATTGATTGTTGGCAGATAAGTGGTTCGTTCGAAATCAAAATCCACTAAGAAATTATCAAAGTGATTTGCGATAAATACTTTGGGCTTCAGAGTCTGAGCGTAGCCATTCACCAGAGGCTGGGTGTCACTCTTCGTGACGCCTTGAATGTAGACATCAATTGACTTCACATCAGGCCGATACTTATCAAGGTCGTGGTCATCGTCGTGAGTATTATGAAAAAGAATCACTCCTTCCGGATGCTCAATCAGATAAATCCAGGTGCGGCCTGCTTTGTAATCCCAGAAATTGAAATTGAAATTTTCCGGAACGTCACCCGGTACGAAATCAATACTTCCGATGAGTGGAGCATGATCACGTTGGTAACCAGTAATTTTAAACTTTCCGACCTGAATGGGTTTATTGATCTCGAGAGCATTCGTTAAGAGTTTGGGATCGTAGGCTCGGGCAATTTTTTCGAAGTTCTTATCCGTGTAAAATACCGCCCCTGTTTTCTTAGCAACTGCCGGGGCATCAATGATGTGATCAAAATGCGAGTGCGTGACAAAGACAGCGTCGAGGCGTTTTACGTCAAGTTGAGCGAGCGCCCGATCCACCAGAACTTCGTCGGACCTGAAAGCTTTTATCCCCATCCAGTTGAGCAGACCGGGTCTGGTCCACGCCGGATCGAGGAGAATTTTCGACTCACCGTCACTGATATAAAAAGAAGCAACACCGAGCCAGCGCATTTCGATGGAACTCAAGGCCCGGGAAACCGGTAGCAACAGGATCACAGTAAAAAATAGAGTTTTAAACATGATGGCATCTCTTATAAGCTAGGTTAATGAAAACATATCAGACAAACGGTGCATTCGCCGACAATTATAAATTCCTCATCGGCTCGATCATCCCCCGCCCGATTGCGGTGATTTCCACTCTCAACATAGATGGAACGAGCAATCTTGCTCCTTTCTCATTCTTCACTGCGATCTCGGCCCAGCCGATGATTATTGCTTTCTGTCCGATGATCAGAAGTTCTGACGGTCAGTTTAAGGATACTGTGAAAAACATCCTTCGCGAGCGTGAGTTTGTCGTGAATTTCTGTACCGAAGACAATTACGAGAAAGTGAATCTGGCGAGTACAGAACTTCCCTACGGCGAGGATGAATTTAATTTTTCCGGCTTGACTCCTATGGACTCAGAGCTCGTGAAAGCAAAGCGCGTGAAAGAATCTCCGGTGCAATTCGAATGTATTTTCCGCGATATGATCTGCTATGGAAAAACTCCCGGCTCAGGATCACTCATCACGGGTGAAGTAAAACTCGTTCATGTGGATGAAGCTGTGATGAAAGATGGAAAAATCCAGACAGAGTTATTGAAAGCTGTTGGTCGTGGAGCAGGCAATGACTGGTTTAAAACTGACAGTCGCTTCCAGATGGAAAGACTTACCAAAGCGCAGATTCAAAAATAATTATTCGCAGACAACATTCGTGAGAGGAATTGATTTATTCTGAAGCGTCAGGATCATCTTTCCATTAATCTTTTCACCCTGAGCAAGCAGCACATCCAGCGCGGGGTTTGAGAGGATATGATATTCTTTGGGGTCATTAATGGTGACGTATTCGCCTGAACTGGTTTTGATGACGGCGGAGACATTGTAACTTAAAACTTCCGCCTCAAGGACCTGAGTCAGAAGCGGAGAATCCATTTCACCACACACCAGATTCATACTCGCAGAATCCGAAGTCTTGAGGACCAGCACCCGACAGGTTATATCAGAGAGCTTTCCTTCGCAGTGACCACTGACTTCTACTGTAACTTTCGGAGCGATAATCACCTGACATGAGCCTTTGGTGCCTATCAGATTTCTGGCCTCTTTTGATTCACAAATTTTCACATGATCATCACTGAAATCAGCGATCGCAGAGAAAGAAAGAAGAAGGGAAAGTGCGAGAATGGTTTTCATCTGGCGTAAATATACACCCGGTTGAAATTTGCGCTCAAAACCCTGTAAATTCTCTAGGCCTGATCCTTCACCCGTTCCATGTGGTCATTATCATGTTCGAGCGGAGGTGGCTGTGGAACGCTCGAAAGTTCTCCACGGCCCAATCCCACTCCCCGGGTCGCCCGGGCCATGACATTGAGAGGTATTTTCGGGGTCCGGTCGGCCTTGAATAGTCCGTTTGTTTCCTGGAAAGTATCCGTCAGCTGGGTATAACAGAAGCCGCAGAATAATTCGATTCTGTGAATGGCATTCATGAGATCTTCGTAACGACGGCGGAATTCTGATGTTGATGATGCCTCTGAATATCCCCAGGCCTTAATGATCGCTTCATGGGGTTCGACGAATTTAATTCCGCCGAATTCCGTAAGCATCACTGGTTGCTCTTTGTTGTTATACCCATCTACAGTAATTACGCGGCCAGCGGGACGGTATTTTTTAAACACATCGTCCGGATTCCCACTGAAGGAATACTTTTTGAGAATTCGTTCCGGTTGATCATCGTAATCGTGAATACCGATGATATCTGTTGCGATTGCTTCCCACCCATCGTTACCAATGCATGGTCTTGTCGTATCGAGAGTTTTTGTTAAATGATAAAGCGCCTGCACACAACTTTGATGGGCAATTTTATCCGCGAGATCGGGCACACCCCATGACTCATTGAATGGAACCCAGACAACAATTGATGGATGGTTGATATCGCGTTCGATGACTTCAATCCACTCACGCGTGATTCGTTCAACCGAATCCTTGGTGAAGCGGTAAGCACTCGGCATTTCTCCCCAGACGAGAAGTCCCATTTTGTCGGCCCAATAGAGGAAATTGGGATCTTCTACTTTCTGGTGTTTTCTCACTCCGTTGAATCCCGCGGCTTTTGTGAGAGTGATATCTTTAATGATCGCCGCTTCATCCGGTGGAGTCATGAAAGTATCCGGCCAGTATCCCTGATCGAGCACGAGTCGCATGTAATAAGGGCGACCGTTCAGCATGAATCGATCACGGTTAAACGCAACTGATCTGAGGGCAGTATAGGAGAAAACGCGGTCGACGAGTTCGTTTCCGCTCCAGAGTTCGAGTTCGAGATCCAGGAGTGTGGGTTTTTCGGGACTCCAGAGAAGTTCATTCCGGAAGTCATCAATCCCGGGATCGGACATTGCTATCCGGCGGTGAACTTCATTATGAATTACTTTATATCGATCATCTGCGAGTAATTTCTCGCCATTTTTTAGTTTTACTCTGAGTTCCAGATCAAAATGTGTCGGCCCTTCTACCCAGGCCTCCATACCAATTTCCCAACGCTCAAGAAGTGGTGAGCACTGAAGCTTACTGATATAAATCTCCGGCACTTCTTCAATCCAGACCGTTTGCCAGATTCCACTCGTGCGTGGATACCAGATACTGTGAGGCTCCAGTTGCCAGTCCTGTTTTCCACGGGGCTTGGCCAGATCGTGGGGATCATCATCCGCGCACACCTGAATAACCTGGATTCCTTTTTCATTGAGCTCATTAGTTATATCAAAGCAGAAGGGAGTGAATCCCCCGTCATGACTACCGAGAAGAAGTCCGTTTAACCAGACCCTGGCACTGTAATCAACCGCACCAAAATGCAGGATGTATCGCTTCTTCTCTGTATTGAATGAAAATGTTTTCTGATACCAGCAACGTGGATGAAAATTAGTGTCACCAATCCCGCTCGCCGGAGTTTCCGGAGCAAAGGGAACCTTAATCTTGTGCGTCCATTCTTTCACCTCGGAGGGTTTACGGAATAGCAATGAATCATCGAACGCGAAGTCCCATTCGCCATTCAATGATTTCCATTTATCGCGCCTGAATATTTTCCTCGGGTGATTTGCCCCATCACCGTCCATAAATTCCACTGCAGCCATGCAACCACCCCTTAGAAATCAGCGCTCATTTTTGAGTGACACAAGTCATTTCAAAAGCTGTGCCCTTATTCATGGAGTGAAAATGAATTGGCACTCTTTTGGCATTGGTTCCCCGCACTCAAATGACTCCTTCCGGAGTCTGTTAAGAATTCACAAACAGCTGGAGACTCACCTCATGAACACACATTGCGAAACGTCGGATCTCTTAGTCTTCTCTCACCTGCGTTGGGATTTCGTTTTTCAGCGTCCCCAGCATTTACTTTCCCGACACGCTAAGCATCGCCGTGTGTTTTATTTTGAAGAGCCTGTTTTTGGAATGACAGATATGCCACGTCTCCACTTAAGAGAGACAACGGAAGCCGTACAGGTAGCTGTTCCTTATCTTCCATCGAATATCAAACCGGAAGATGTAGAGGGAGCACTTCGCGATCTCGTGGATGAACTTATTTTTGAAGAAGATCTCTCTACATATGCTGTCTGGTACTACACGCCCATGGCACTTCCTTTCACCAGACATCTTGAACCAGTAAGTACCATCTTTGATAAGATGGATGAGCTGTCTCTCTTTAAAGGTGCACCTCAATCACTCATTGATATGGAAAGCGAACTTCTGAAGAAAGCTGATCTCGTCTTCACCGGCGGCCACTCTATGTATGAAGCGAGTAAACATAGACATCACAATATTCACCCTTTCCCTAGTTCAATTGACTATGATCATTTTTCTCAAGGTCGATTGTCCCTCGTTGAACCGGATGATCAGGTGAATATTCCTCATCCCCGCCTGGGCTTCTACGGAGTGATCGATGAAAGATTTAACATTGAACTCCTGAGAGACATGGCAACTCTGCGTCCGGACTGGCAATTCGTGATCGTTGGACCTGTTGTGAAGATTGATCCTGAAACTCTGCCAAAATCTTCGAATATCCATTACCTCGGTAGAAAAGATTATCACGCTCTTCCCCTTTACCTCGCAGGTTGGGATTGTGCCTTTATGCCGTTTGCACTGAACGATTCAACCCGCTTTATTTCACCAACAAAAACTCCGGAGTTTCTTGCTGCCGGTAAACCATGTGTCTCTACATCCATCACTGATGTCGTTAGTCCATATGGAGAGAAAAAACTCGTTCATATCGCCGACACTGCAGAAGAATTTGTGAAGTGCTGTGATCTCGCCATGAAAGAGCGCAGAGAAATGGACAACTGGCTTGAGAACGTGGATTCATTCCTCGCCGGCAACTCATGGGAAGAAACTTTCCTTCGCATGGCCCAACTGGAAAAAGATCTTCCGAAGCAAAGAAGAGAAACAATCCGTATCGAGCGGATTATTCCCACGACAATCTCTGCTGGTAGAGCTCACTGAGTGAAACCACTCGAAATGTGGGCGGGCCTCGAGTGCACGTTGAATCGTGTACAAGACAGGTACGTCGACCAGTCCGTGAAAAACGGACACCATGATAGAATCGAAGATCTGCAATTGTTTGCAGAACTCGGAGTAAAAAAGCTCCGCTACCCTTGCCTATGGGAAAGAACGGCCCCTGATGATCCTGAAATTTTTGACTGGAGCTGGCTTGATGAGCGCCTGCCCGAGATCAAAAGACTGGGAATGACTCTCATTGCTGGTTTCCTCCACCACGGGAGTGGTCCCCGCTACACAAGTCTGATGGATCCTGAATTTCCTGAAAAGCTGGCCCACTACGCTCGTGCATTCGCCGAAAGATATCCGTGGATTGAGGATTACACTCCGGTGAATGAAATTAACACCACAGCGAGATTCAGTTGCCTGTACGGACATTGGTATCCGCATCTGAAATCAGACAAGGCCTATCTCCGTGCACTTTACAATCAGGCAAAGGGTACGATTCTTGCGATGAAGGCCATCAGGGAAATAATTCCTGGTGCTCGTCTCATCCAGACCGATGATCTGGGACGTGCGCAAAGTACTGATCCTTTGAAATACCAGGCGGTTTTTGAAAACGAAAGACGTTGGCTTGGGTGGGACTTTCTTTGCGGGAAAGTCGATGAAATGCATCCCATCTTCTGGTACGTGAACAGACATAGCGATATTACCCACGAAGAAATTCGCTGGATGATCGACAATAAGTGTTCTCCCGATGTCATTGGTGTGAATCACTATCATCTTTCTAACCGTTATCTTGATCACAGATTGGAAATGTATCCGGAGTGGTCGCACGGTGGAAACGGAATTGATCTCTATGCTGACGTTGGTGCAGTTGATACCGGACAGGTAAGTCTTCCTTCTCCCCAATCCATTCTTTTGGAAACATGGGAGAGATATGGAATTCCTGTGGCCGTGACAGAAGTCCACACGATGGGGAATCGTGACTCGCAAATGCGATGGATATATGAAATGTGGAGATCAGCACGGAAGGCGAGAGCGAAAGGCGCCAATATTATCGCGATCACAGCGTGGAGTCTTCTTGGCACATACGATTGGCACAAGCTGTGCACGCAGTGTGAAGGATTCTATGAACCAGGTGTTTTTGATCTTCGCTCTCCGGACCGGAAGCCAAGGCACACGGGGCTTTCAAAATTAATTAAAGAATTATCCAGTAAAGGCGATTCCGACCATCCCATTCTGAAAAGACCAGGCTGGTGGAGAACTCCGAGAAGGATTTTGTGGGCGCCAATG
>JAYVHR010000081.1:0-4335 GCA_043771075.1 Bacteriovoracaceae bacterium | reverse complement strand
CGGCCAGACCCGATCGCAATTTCTGACTGGATGGCGTTGTATCCAGAACCCTTGGCATCTTCATAAGGATCAATAAACGTGTGAATACGCTTCCGCTGGTATTCCTTGAGACCAAAGTTATACATCAACACACCGGAGACTATTGAAATAATCCCGAGAGTTATGATCGTCTTCCACTTAAGACGCTTGTAAAAAATCATCATCGCAAAGATGAAGAGAAGAAGCATTCCGGTTCCGAGATCGGGCTGAACTATGACCATGACCGCAGGAACTATCGTAATAATTCCAGGAAAGATGAGTTCTTTGAAGCCAAGCTCTCTCTCCGGATAAACTTTGGTGAAGAATCGTGCGAGTGCCAGGACCAGTCCCATTTTCATGAACTCAGACGGCTGCATCCTGACCGGACCAATCACAAGCCAGCGCTGGGCACCCATTCCGACTTTACCCATCAGAAGAACGAGAAAGATCAGAAATAAAGTCATGATGTAGGCAACGTAAGAAAACCGCTCAATGGTTTTC
The DNA here is from genome assembly GCA_043771075.1 of Bacteriovoracaceae bacterium. Taxonomy (GTDB): domain Bacteria; phylum Bdellovibrionota; class Bacteriovoracia; order Bacteriovoracales; family Bacteriovoracaceae; genus Peredibacter. The sequence goes on along the minus strand of JAYVHR010000081.1, from coordinate 3,816 downwards.
GGATTCAGGAAACTGATACTGATGGCGACAGATAAAGAAATCGCAAACCAGATCATCTGGGATTTATAAAGTGCGTCCAGTCCTTCGTGTTGCTGGGAGTGTGTTGCAGAATATAGATTCAACACACCCACGAGAAAGATCGCTGACATGGATCCTATGAAACTGAAATCGTAGCGCTTCAAAAACTGGAGAATGGTCTGGTTCATACTATTCCGCCGCCGTTGGAGGTGTCGTTGCCTTAGGCTTTTGTTTCGGAGCTTCTGCCTTAAGTGTCTTCACCCAGTTGTCTTTGATGAGTTTATCTTTTTCAAGATTCTCAAGATACATCTCGGGTTGGTATTTCTTCATATATTGAGTCACCACTTTTTCCGCTACAGGAGCTGCTGCCCCGGAGCCCGAACAACCGTGTTCAATGATCACGGCCGTAGCAATTTTAGGATTATCGTAAGGAGCAAAACCTACGAAGAGACCGTGGTGACGTGATTCATAATCCATCAGATCACATTTCTGATAAACCTTATCCGCACTTGCTGTCTTGACCTGGCTGGTTCCGGTTTTTCCGGCCATCATGATTCCCGGACCACGACGGGCAAACGCAGTCCCCTTAGGATTGTTCATCACCTGAAAAAGACCTTCGCGGACGAGCTGAAGTGTCTTGGGATTCTTCATTTCAATTTTTGAGAGAAGTTCCGGATGGAAAGTTTTTACGAGCTCACCCTGACCATCATAAATATCTTTCACGACATAGGGACGGAAAATTTTCCCGCCGTTAGCAATGGCCGCATAGGCAGTCGCTAATTGAATTGTGCTGGAAAGAACATAAGACTGTCCGATAGCGCACGAGAGGGTCTCCCCTGCCTGCCACTCCTGGCCGAAACGTTTTCTCTTCCAGTCTTTTGTCGGAATGAGACCTGAGACTTCGCGCGGGAGTGAAATCCCGGTTCGCGCACCCATTCCGAAAGCTTTTGCATATTTTGAGATGTCATCAATATCCATCCTGAGAGCGGCTTTCTGGAAGTAAACGTTACAGGATTCACGAATCGCCTTCACCAGCGACGTGGCACCGTGACCTTCTTTTTTCCAGCAGTGATAGACGCGTGATCCGAGGCGGAAGGATCCGCCGCAGTTCACTTCAGTCCGCTCGTCGATAACCCCGGTTTCAAATGCAGCGATACCGGTGAGAGCTTTAAAAGTTGATCCCGGTGAAAAGTGTTCCTGGATATTTCTGTCGCGAAGAGGGTGCTCTTTATTGTTTACGAGTGAGCGCCAGTATTCAGGCGAAAGCCCGCGTGAGAACTGGGAAGGATCAAAGCTCGGGCGTGAAACCATCGCCAGAACCTGTCCCGATTCGACGTCAATGGCGATCACACCACCAACTCTTCCTTCAAGGGCCTCGTAAGCAGCGATCTGCATATCGCGATCGATAGTGAGTTTGACGTTCATCCCGGAAAGCGGTTGCTCGTCTTCAATTCCCTTAAAGAGGTTATCTGTATTGATGTAACGTTTTCTTCTTCCCCGGGCATCCACTTCCACGAATTCGTGTCCGTTTTCTCCACGCAGGTAGCGGTCAAGTTGTTCTTCAATCCCGAACTGACCGATGAAGTCGCCGAGGCGGTAGTCCACACGGTCGCGCTCACGAAGTTTTGGTAACTGTATCTGGGAAATTTCTGAGATATATCCCAGAAGATGCGCGCCCACTTCCTTGTCACGATATTCGCGCGAAATGAAAGTATCCACCGAAACGCCAGGAAGTTCCGCGTTCTGAGATTCGATCTGAGCGAGTTCCCCGAAGGAAATATTTTTCTTGATGATGATGGGACGATACTTCGCCTGATTAGCATTCTTCTTCAGGACCGTATCGATGGAAGTTCTTTCCATGCTGAGGATTCCGGAAAGTTTCGTCAGAGTTTCTTCTTTATCAATCAGGAACTGCGGAGTCAGAATCGCATCGAAGCGGGGAATGTTATCGACCAGTAACTGATCATCGCGTGAATAAATAAGTCCACGCGGGGCCCAGACGACTTCCTTGCGAAGACGGTTCTGAATCGAATAATTATGGAGGGTCTCGCCTTTGTAAACCTGGAGATACCAGAGCCTCGATAAAACGAGGCCAAAGGCCGCAGTGATGATATAGGAAATCAGCGTAGCGCGATCTTTGTGTATCTTGACGAGTTCTTCTTCTCCGAACATTAGATTTCGACCCCTCTATGACCGGAGTCAGAGGAAACACGCCAGATGTTTCCGAGGAGCCAGAATAAAACCGGTGAGATAAGTGAGAGGAGAATTGAGCCGGGAATAAAACTCCAGACGATCATGCCGAATTTGGAGAAGTCACTTACCTTGAGACAGATCACGACACTGACAGTGACAAACCAGATGACCTGGAAGAACTGAACAATGAGCATCGTCATGAAAGCTGTCGTGAGATGCAGGAGCTCTTTTAAGTAATTGGCGGAGATCATCACAATGACTCCGGCGAGAGTTCCCAGCGCCCATCCCTCCACAGAGAAAATGGAATGGATTACCTGCAGTCCCAGTATCATCCAGGGAACACCCGGTGAATCAAGACGAATCGCGAGGAATAAAATAATAAGAACATTGAAAGTGAGGCGATACTCTTTCCAGCCGAGTGCGGGGAAAATCGTTGCCGTGACAATCTCAAAACCAATGAGAAGGGCCAGCGTAATCGCGAAAGAAAATATGACCTGGGAGAATCTGAGTTTCATGGCTTACTCTCCTGAGGGACAACTTCGGTGGATGCAGTCGTCGCGGGTTCTTCTACCGGAAGAAGGACGAGAACCTCTTCGAGCTTATCAAAATCAACTGATGGCACGACTTCGATCGAAAGAGTCATTCCGAAGTTTTCTTTCCGGATGTCGGTGATCATCCCGACTTTGACACCTTTCGGATAAATGCCACCGACACCAGCAGTGATGAGTTTGTCGCCCACTTCCACCGGCTCATTTCTCATGACGTATTTGAGCGCACACTTGAAGTTCATCACACCTTCCACAATTCCGTGAGTGCGTGTTCTTTCCACCACGACATCAACCCGGTTGTTCTGATCAAGAATGGTCAGGACATCCGAGTAATTGGGAGTCGCGCGGTAAACATAACCGACAAGTCCCTGGTCAGTGATAACCGGAGACATGACTTTAATTCCGTGGTTTGTTCCCTTGTTCAGGCGGATCACTTTAAATTCGTTGGCCGAATCCCATCCCACAACCTGAGCGAGAACCCGCTGAGGAGAAATGCCGTCGGAGAAGTTCAAGAGTTGCTTCAGGCGAAGGTTCTCTTTCCTTACTTCATCCATATTAGTGAGGTCACTTTCGAGGCGCGAGATTTGTTTCTTCAGAACAACGTTTTCTTTGGAAGTGTTCACGATGAGAAGATAGTTCTCCCAGAGTGATGACATACTTCTTTTAGAGTTCGCAATTCCTTCCTGAACGGGCGAGATCACTTCAGTCACAATCTGTGTAAAGAGTGTCGGCTCGTCGAGATTGAAGTTTTTTTGCGAAATGCCATAGATCGCAAGGATGGCGACAATGACATTATTGACAATTTTGGTCTTTGAAGACTCTTGGATTAGTTTCAAATCGGGACCCTGGTTAATTTCTTATCCCCACAGAGTATCCAAAAGACCGAAACCCCGCAATGAAGTTTCGAGACAAAAGCTTTGACCGCGCAGGGGGAACCCCGATAAAATAACTTGCACTTTACACCTTCAAGGACCCCCATGAAACAGACCATTGCCAACAAGATGTCTTACTTCATTCTGATGTTCATTTTTTTGATCATCATCGCCAGCTTTCTCTT
>JAYVHR010000080.1:0-2496 GCA_043771075.1 Bacteriovoracaceae bacterium | reverse complement strand
ACGTTGCGTGAGAGTCGGTTCATCCCAATATAACAGGCCTCAACTGTGTGATTACCGTCATTATGAACGGCTTCAGTACATTCATCCACCCATGCGCCGGTAGCGGTATTTTTACAGAGGCATTTCTCATTCTGATTCCAGGATCCCCAGCCGGTTCCCCAGGTATTTCTCACGAGCATGTAGCAGTGCTCGGCAATTTTCTTTCTTCCGACGGCCAGTGAAGAATGCATACCGCATGCTTCTCCTGGATCTGCTCGGTTCATGCTGAAATTCGGGTTATCCCAGGTAGTCGCACAGTAGGCCATCGTGAAAGGACCTTTTCCGATCTGGTCGTCGAGAGAAGCGCTGGCCGTGTCGTTATCCGTTGGTTGAGCCACCAGCGGTTGAGGAATGTTATAAGATTGAAGACTCGCGGGAGCACAGGCATCGCGGACTATCCGGTTAATTAACTGAACCGAAGTTTCATTGCTCGCCGTGAGCTCCGGCAATAGTCGGTCGAGTAGAACACCTTCCGGACAAATACCAGCGGTTGCGATGATCGCCTCCATCTGTGCCCGCCCCTGCATTTCGCTGGTGATCGTATCTCTTCGGCGATTGGATTCGGTGAAGATCGCTGTCTCATAAGCTTCGATGAAAGCAAGAAGTGGCTGCGAGGAAATATTCGCAGGCTGACCAAAAAGATTAAGGGCTTCTTCCACCTGATGATAACTACAACTTCCGGCCGCGCGGACACTGTTAATCGCATTCAACTCAGTTCCGGCATATAGGAGGCGACGACTGCTTTTCAATGCAAGCCACGCCGGATGCATCACCGGTTCTCTGGTCTGACGTGTGCGAATAAGATGATAATCGACTAACTGGGCAGCAGTATAAGCGTAACAAATCCCCACGCCATCCTGATCGGCCACAGGAATTCGGTTGAAGGGCGAGTTGGGTTGAGTCAGGTAGTTCACGTTCGTACATTCCTGAGCGAAGGCAGTGACACTCATCAGAATGAAAATAAGAATTTTCATTTGAGTGACCTCACGACAGCATTGGTGTCGACGAGTGATCCGTCAGGAAATTCACAGAAACTTTGTTCCGACATCCGCGGATCTTTGAGAACCGCAACTGTGTAGCCGAATGTTTTACAAATTTGAGCGGCCGGATTAGTTCCGCCTTTGCGATCAATTTTTTCAGGCTTCGGCATTTTCTTATCGAGAAATGAACGGGCCTCGCATTTGTCACTGCACTGTTTGCTGAAATATCCCTTGTATTCGCTGATCCAGCAGATTTCTCTCGCTTCGCCGTAACGGGTATATGTTTCGCACCCGGCGAAGGTTTCAAAAGAAAAAATAATGGAGAATAGGATTAAGAGTTTCATCCTGTTTATTATCGCTAAAAACCGGATTTCTTTGAAGAGGCAGTTATTTCACAAATGTGATCTGACCGATGTTCCGGGCAAGGTCCGTTCCCCTGATCCAGCAAGCTTCGACACTGTATCTGCTGTTTCCGTGAGTTTCCTGGCGGCAGTCATCCAGAAATTCGCCTGTCGCTTCATCTTTGCAGACGCAGGAATAAGCACTGTTGTGCCCGGTCCATTGATTGCCCCAGGTATTCCTCACCAGAAAATGGCAGGAATTGCCGAACTTCTTCTGACCCACTACGAGTGACTCGTGATACTCGCAATTTTTGAGGACGACATCACGCTGACCCTGGAAATTCGTATCAATTCCGTCAAACTCCGGCCGCTTCCAGACATTGGCACAGTAAGCGATGGAGACCGGCGAGGGAGCAGTGGAAAGTTTTGTGGAAAGGAATTTCTCGTAGGAAACATCATCAGTGAGTGTGCGATAGTTCACTCGCTCAACTTCCGGCACCATGACGAATGTTCTTTTTTCCGGAGGACAATGTTTTTGAAGGGCCTCGCTCAAAGTATTAACGGCAGTATTTCCCGCCGGTGAACGATAATTTCCCCGTTCAATCGAAGTGAGGATCTTCACTTCGGAGTCACCCGGTTGACCAAGGCTCTTCACTGCTGCCTCGACGGCTTCGTAATCGCAGTTCAGCGCCGACCGCATACTTTCCATCGCTTCTTTCGGATGACCAATCTCGAGCTTCGGGCGACTTCGCACGAGTGCATACTGAAGGGCCGCCCATGCGGGATGGACATTTCTTTTCACTGCCCCGTTTTTTATCTGGTACCAATCAAGAATCTGCGCCGCTGAATAGGCGTAGCAGATATTGAGCGTGCCCTGATTGTAGACAGGAATTTTTTTGAAAGGGGATTCTGCTTCAGTGACAAGATTTACCGGAAGGCAGTCGCGGTCGGCTGCGACTTCTGCGCAAACATTAAAACTAAGAAGAAAAAGAAGGAGAAATCTTTGTGTCATGTGGTGACACAATTATGAAGATTTCTCCGTCCATCGGTAGTGGGTAAACTTTGCTGTTACTTGAGGAAATTGTCTCTGAAAACGATCTGACTCCGGTCAGGCCCGTAAGCATAAATTTTCACCG
>JAYVHR010000079.1:0-2208 GCA_043771075.1 Bacteriovoracaceae bacterium | reverse complement strand
GAAGACATGACCGGAACCCGCGACCATCTCGCGATTACAGTTGTCTCCGATGCTTTCAAGGGAAAGCTTCTCATTGAACAACATCAGATGCTGATGGATCTTTTGAAAGAAGAATTTAAATCACGCATCCACGCAGTGAAACTCCAGACCTATACGAAAGAAAAATACCAGCAGATCAACAAAGGATAATTATGGGCTTCAATATTCTCAACAATGCGATCGAAGAAATCACAGAGGCCGACAAATCCCTCGAGGTTAAAGGGCAGATTGAGAACTTACTCAAAAGTTCAAAAGTCGTTCTTTTCATGAAGGGCAATGCCACAGCTCCTCAGTGCGGATTCTCGGCCAACTCCATCGCCATCCTGAAACAGGTCGGCGTTCCCTTCAAGACCTTCAACATTTTAAATGATGCTGAAGTCCGCCAGGGTCTGAAAGAATTTTCTAACTGGCCGACTTATCCACAACTTTACGTGAACGGTAAGCTCATTGGTGGGAACGACATCGTGACGGAAATGTACCAGAACGGTGAACTTCAAGAATATCTGAAGAACAACTAGTCCATGAAACGAATCATCGGGAAGATTGATCCGTCAGACAAAAATGTCACCATATACGGTGCCGGCTTTTCGGGCCTCATTCTCGGGTACTACCTGAAGTCTGAAGGCTACAAGATCACCATCTTTGAAAAATCCAATAAAGTGGGCGGTAAGATCTCAACCAAAAAAGTGGAAGGCGGCCTCGTGGAAAAAGGGCCCAATGCCCTTTACCTGAATTTCGACGGACTCGAGCTCTTAAAAGAATTAAAACTCGAACCACTTCCAGCTTCAAAAAAATTAAAACGCCTTCTCATGGTGAACGGTAAACCCAAGCGTCCCTTCCAGATGGGACTTCTTTCAAAGCTTGGTGTGAACGTTCGCAAGAAACCACCTCTGATTACTGATGGTCTCACTGTCGCGGAATTTTTCAGACCGCTTCTCGGGAGCGAGAAAGTCTCAAGCTTCATCTCTCCGGTTTTATCGGGTGTCTACGCCGCAACGTCGGAGCAGCTTCATTTCCGCTCGATCTTTGATCAGGTCGGTAACAAAGCGCAGTTCGAATCCTATTTCGATTTCATCAAGCTCATGCTCCGTCACCGGAAAGCACAGCCGAAGCTCGAAATTTCAGGCTCAGTGAGCTTTGAAGGCGGCATGCAGACTCTGATCAATCGCCTGGCCGATGTCCTTAAACACGACATCAAACTCAACTCAAAAGAACCATTTAAACTGAAGCACAACACGATCGTGTGTACTGATGCGATGACGGCCTCTGAACTTCTCGAATCAGTAAAACCGGAAATGGCGAAAGAACTTTCCCGCATCCGTTACACAGAACTCTCTTCTGTGACTGTTTTCATGAAACGCGAGATCCGTCCGCTTACCCGCGCCTTCGGTGTCCTTATTCCACAGGAAACGGGCTTCAACTCATTCGGCATACTCAATAACAAAGCTATTTTTCCGTCCAATAATGAGAACATGCTTTCGTACACTCTCATTGGTCGGAAGAAAATGAATGAAGAAGATATCCTGAGTGACCTTCGTCAGCTCTTTCCGGAAATCGGCAAAGAAGACATTGATCACACAGAAAACAATCACTGGGATAAAGCACTTCCCCTTTATGACCTCCAGAGATTTCTGTCGGTGAAAAAACTTCACCAGATCGCACAGAAAGAAAAGAATGTGGCGATTTTCGGGAACTATGTGGCGGGCATCAGTCTTCGTGAAATGATAACTGCCGCTAAAACCTTTGCTAAAGACCCGGTGTCTTATCAAGAAATAACATGACTAAAAAAACCGACTTCCCCTACCTTCACGGATTCTCTGAGACTGAGCAAAACAGGCTCCGCACTCAGGCCGAGTTCGCGGAACACTCCGTTTATCAGAACATCAATTTTTCTGGTGCGAAGAAAATTCTCGAAGTGGGTTGTGGAGTTGGTGCGCAGTCGGAAATTCTTCTCCGGAGATTTCCGCGCCTTAACATCATGGGAATTGATCTTAATCAGAAACAGCTCGATGCTGCTAAGAAATTCATCGGCGGCATTCCGTCAGCTCAGGGGCGTTTTGAATGCCAGCAGATGAGTGCGGATAACCTGAAATTTGAAGCTGCCACATTCGATGGAGCCTTTCTCTGTTGGATTCTTGAGCACGTGCCCAATCCTGCTCAGGTTCTCTC
>JAYVHR010000078.1:0-4223 GCA_043771075.1 Bacteriovoracaceae bacterium | reverse complement strand
TCGCCCTCTTTGACGGAGCGGACATAGAACGGTGAAATAATATTGTATGCTCCAATGAGATCTTCTTTACTACCGGTAGTAAAGTTCATGAGCTGTTCTTTGAAACATTTGTAGTCGCGGACAAAACACTTATCGCCTTCACTTACTTTCTCATTAAAAAGAATATAGGCCAGTTTTCGGTTTTCGATCTCTTTTAACATAACTGTTTTTTCGTCTTCAACGGCGAAGACAGGCAGGCAGAGAAAAAGGATGAGGAAAAGCTTCATGAATCTATTTTGCCATGGAATATCCTCACTTTCACCAAATTGAGGACGATTTGGATAATTCTCCTGATTGGGCCTTCAATAACTTAAGCCACCATTTGAGCTAAATCATCATCCGACCCTAAACTCTGCTGGATGAAAGACTCAGACTTCGAACATCTGGCCCTCGAACTCCTGGAAGCGACGATGAATATCGCCTCTGTCCACAAAGTCGATTCCAGAAAGCTGATCGAAAAGCATAACGGCCACTCAACGGAAGCCGCCTGCATTGCCTATGCGTTTCGCTACGGTATGAAGTCTGCCTTCGAGGCCTGGTCACTTCTTCGCAAGGGTCCTGTTCAAAGCAAAGTCGGTAACATTACCATCCTGGGAGGCGGATGTTGTTTCGAACTGCCGGTGCTTCTGCATTTCCTGAAAGATCAGAATAAAGAAATCCATGTCAAGGTGATTGATCCTGCCTCGAAATGGAAAATTTTTCAGCCGATGCATGTGAGGCTCGCGGCCAAGATGGGAATACGACTCCATCTCGACTATGTCCCGGTCATTGATTTACTCGAACAAATAGATTCCTACAAAACCGATTTACTGGTGTGCTTTAACAGTCTCACCGAGCTTTCCTTTGGTGAAAGAAAGTCCCTCCGGATCGCGTACGCAACTTGTAACCGGCACCTGATCTGGCATCGCAGTCTGAATGTTATGCAGGAGGTTTTCGGGGCCAGCTACGTGCCTATGCGAGATGAAGTGAAATTTCCTGAAGCAGAATTATCCGCTTTTCTCTCCCGTCATCATCCTGACTTCGCGAAGCTGAATCCTTTTGCTAATATTGGTGAGAAAGGTTTCTATCTCATGCACAACCTTGCGACGACGAAGAATGAAAATGCAATCAAGTGGGCCGCCAAAATCTGAACTCAACCTGCTCCCGAAAAACGGAGTCATGACCTACCGGCCGGACCTCTTTGGTCCGGTCGAGGCGTCAGAGTATCTCGCAGCTCTTACCGAAACCATTCAGTGGGAAAAACCGTCAATCAAACTTTGGGGAAAACTTATATCCGTTCCCAGACTCACGGCCTGGTACGGTGATCCTGAATCAACCTATAAGTATTCTGGGATAATCAACATCCCCAAGCCCTGGACCAAAGAACTTCTCACTATCAAAAAGAAAATCGAAGCTGCCGCAGGCACAGACTTTAACAGTGTCCTCCTCAATCTCTACCGGAATGGCGCTGATCATATGTCCTGGCACGCGGACGATGAGAAATCTCTGGGCATTCATCCCGTTATTGCGTCGGTCAGTTTTGGTGAAGTGAGAAAATTTGGTGTGAAACACCGGTATGAAAAAGATCTCGAGACTTTGAGTTTTGAACTCGCCTCAGGATCTCTCGTTCTCATGTCGGGGGAGATGCAGGAGTTCTGGCATCATCGGATTCACCCGACGAAGAAACTCCTGGGCCCCAGGATCAATCTGACTTTCCGGAAAGTTTTTACTTCTTAGTAATCGACTGGATAATGATCGGCTCTTTCGGAACATCACGGTAAGCACCCATCGTCTTCGTCGCTGCTGCTTCAATCGCGCGAACAACTTCCATGCCTGAAGTCACTTTACCAAACACTGCGTACTGGCCATCCAGGCGAACGTTATCAGATGTATTGATGTAGAACTGAGAAGTGGCCGAGTTCCATTCATTCGTGCGGGCCATGCCGAGAGTACCTGTCATGTTGGAAAGACCGTTTTTCGCTTCATTCTCAATCGGATCATGGGTTGGCTTCATCGTCATATCAGTGAAGTGACCACCAGTCTGAATCACGAAACCTTTCACCACTCTGTGAAAAATCAAACCATCAAAAAAACACTCTTCCACGTAGCGAAGGAAATTTGCTGTTGAGATCGGCGCCTTCTCATCATCCAGGCTGATTTCGATTGTCCCTTTGTTAGTCACCATTGTGACTTCAACTGAGGCGAAGGCATTAACTGTCATGAGCGTAAGGAGAATAAAGAGTTTCATGTGACCTCGGGGGTTGGGAGATAATCCACGTTACCCAAGAAGACTGATCTTGTAAAATCTGGCCTTATCCACAAAAAGAAAGGGGCCCATGAGGCCCCTTACTTTAACTATCTTTGGATTTAAATTTCTTCCGGTAATTCTTCTTCGAAATCATCATCATCATCGTCATCTTCTTCATTCTCAGGAGTGTCCTCATCTCCGCCCATCTCAACTTTTTTACTCTTATAGTATTCAGCTTCATCGAAGGGACGGGAATTCTCCAATGCTTTCTTGAGAGAATTCGATTTTTCGGGTTGAACTTTCATTTTGACTGCCTCCTGAGAACGCTCATTTTACCTAAACATTCTCAGGGTCAGACATTAAAGAATTTCTAAAGATTTAAGGAAGCTTGACGTGAAACAGTTTGCTCTTCCTGACAAAGACGCCATCCTGCTGAGAAGTATACATTCCGCAGCCCATTACCTGGCCATCATGAATCACAAATTCTCCTTTGATCATCATGTAGTGAGCATTCACTTCTCCCGCTTGAGGAATGACAAGTGCTGCCCAACGGGGACGAATCGCCTTATCTGATTCAATCTGCTTCTTGGTGATGACATGAATCCATCCGCCGTTATTGAGCACGAGTGAATCACCACTCATCTGCGCTTTGGCATCAGTGTCGATCACACCCCAGCGGGCGACATCGTACGGAGTTCTTTTTGAGATGATTCCAGTTTCCGGATTCACAGTAATGATTCCGGTAAAGCCTGCTTCCTGGCTCGTCGCCACAGCTCCATAGACATTCACACCATCGAAAGCGAGACCCGATGGATAACCTTCGTTATCACCCGGCATCCAGTTGTTCCACGCTACAACTCTCTTCTCGAGGTCAAAGCCCAGAAGTCCAGCAGCTCCGCGGGAAATTACTAACATTTTTCCTGCCTTCACCATCGAGAGTGATTGCCAGTTAGGATTTCCGGTTTCTTCCATCTTGTATGAATTGAGTACATCTCCGGCAGCGTTGATCTCTACGAGTTCAGTCGCAGTCAGGGCCCAGATCGAAAGTCCATCCTGAATCACTCCGCGAACCTGCGCCGGAGTTTCAGCGATGATCGTTCCACCGTGTGATGAAATTAAAGTTTCACCGCCATCGCGATAAGCAATGAGGTTTTCTTCCCACACCGGAGTGCTATTGATTGCTGACTCACAGACTTTTTCGAGGTGAGTGGCGAATACTGAACTTGAGAGTACGAGTGCGCCTAGGGCGAGGGCCTTGAACATAGTTCCTCCAAATGAACTTTCTTTGGAACTATTATGGCCATTATTGACCTTAAAATCTTTGATTACTGCATCAATTTATGGAGTTTTGCTTTAGGCGTTTTCCCGAGAGTGTACATGAAATCAAATGTAACTTCTTTCACCTTGAACTTACTCTGAACGTCCTCACGCATTTTCATCCACAGGTTCGCTGTCATCTCAGCATCGGCCAGTGCTCTGTGAAATTTTCCGGAAGGAAGCTGGTGAAGCTCAATTAGAGTTTGAAGCTTAAAGTTCGGTGCCTCTTCATAGATACGTCTGGCGACGAGCAGAGTACACGCCATCTGCACATCAAAACTCTTTCCTGTCTGGGCGATTTCGTAATCCAAGAAGCGTTTATCAAAAGAAGCATTGTGAGCAACGAGAGGAGTTTTCCCCACGAAAGACATGAGTTCTTTCATTGCTTTATCATTCGACGGAGCGTCTTTCAGCATCGCATTCGATATTCCGGTATAACTCTCAATAAAAGAGCTCACGCGTTTTCCGGGATTCATGAGTGTCTGAAAACGATCCTGAATCTTTCCGTTATGCACGAGGACGGCCGCAACTTCTATTGCGCGATCCTGCCCAGGAGAGAGGCCGGTGGTCTCAAAATCGATGACGATGCACTTATCCATGAACTTTTTTACTCGGGTTTAACTTTCTGCCACTTTACCTC
>JAYVHR010000077.1:0-4940 GCA_043771075.1 Bacteriovoracaceae bacterium | reverse complement strand
ATCAAGCTCGAGGAGCTCTTCGTTTGAGATATGTTCGCACTCAGGCATTTCACGAAGAACTCTCTTCGATCTTACCCATTCCACACACTGAGGAATGTTTAGGCCGTTTTTATTGTAGATACCACCAGAGACATCAGAGATCGCAACGATCTTCGCTCCCTGAGCGTAAAGATCCATCGCTGCTGGCATCCCCACTTTACCGAAACCGTGGATAGACACAGTCGTATTTGTGCCAACCTGCTTATTGAGTTTTTCATAGGCAAAATTGATACAGAAGACGACACCTTTACCAGTCGATTCTGCGCGACCAAGTGATCCACCAATAGCAATTGGCTTCCCTGTCACGACACCCGGGACGGCGTAGCCGCCGAGCTGAGAGAATGTATCCATCATCCACGCCATCGTCTGGCCGTCAGTTCCGATATCCGGGGCCGGAATATCTTTTTCCGGACCGATCATCATAGAAATTTCTGTTGTGTAACGACGAGTGAGTGCCTGAAGTTCAGCGCGGGAAAGATCACCTGGATCAACTTTGATCCCACCCTTGGCGCCGCCAAGTGGAAGACCAACGAGAGCACATTTAAATGTCATGAGCATCGCGAGTGCTGCTGTCTCAGACAATGAAACGTGCGGGTGAAAACGAACTCCACCCTTACCCGGGCCCAAAGTCATATTGTGCTGAACTCGATAGCCTTCAAACACTTTTACCGTACCGTCATCAAGACGGACGGGAACAGAAACTTGCAAAGCGCGCTTAGGGTATTTCAAACGTTCAAGAACGTTTGGATCCATCTTCATGGTGTTACCAGCGGACTCGAGTTGCGAAAACGCATCTTGGAAAAATGGGCTCTCAAAGAGACTCATGACTACTCCAGTTTTAAGAAGGGAAATTTGAGTGGCAGTAGTATAAGTCTGAGGCTTTTTTTCGGCTAGAGAAAAGGCCGGTTAGAACTGTTTTGCGTAAAGCAGCATAAAGGTGTCGTCCTGATAAACAGACGATTTTTCACCCTGTGGGTCTTTATTGCTAGTCACGCGAGCATAAACATTTTCCATAAGGCGCTGATCTACCGAGGTAAAGTAGCGGCCGGTATGAGCAAAGTAGTTATACATAACGCGCATACCGATCGAATCGAAAGTCTGCTGAACGTTTACTTCTGTCTGCCCGTTTACACCCACCCATGCGCGCGCGCGACCATAAGGAGTTTTTAATCCGACAATCACGAGTCCCTGATCCACTCTCGGCTGGAAAATGAACTTGGTTTTTTTCCAAAGATTCACTTCTTTTTCCTGTAGAGCACCAGGAAGGACTGAACGGGTAACCGTGCTGTTCTTATTTGAAGCTTTGAAACGGGATTCCATTTCATCGATAGTATCGACTTCATTCGAAGCGCGATAATCGTTGTAAAAGTTTTTCGGCATATCTTTCAAAGGCTGCTCACCTTTCTGACGAAGGTAGCGCATGTAACGATTCTTAAAGTATTCCCATTTTTCATCCGGTGTCGGAACGAAATAAGCAGAACCTGTGAGAGTAGAATCCATGCCGTATTGATCAGCAAAATTCTGGTTATCATTCCAGATTTTGAGCTGGTTACGTGAATTCACTACGTCGACACTCTGATCCGACTCAACATATTGCTGGTAAAAAGAAAGTTCATTATCAACCGGCTTCACGATGACATCATCATCCGGGATATAACTGGCCGGCCCGCGGGAAATTACGTCTTTTTTCATGACGTAATTAGGGGTAGAAAGTCCCTCCAGAGACTGAGCTCCGGCAGTTCCTACGACCAGTGCTAACTGACCAAGGATTAGATACTTTCTTGAATGTGACCAAAAACTAGACATTTAACCCTACCCCTCTGACAGCCTAACCCTTCAAAATTCCGTGTTTTTATCCGGAGTGAGGACTGTGTATACAGTTACTAGAGCAATGGGTGTGCCAATGACCGTGTAAATTGTTCAGGGGCCAGAGCTAAGTTCCCGGGATGATGATACAACGCGCCTCGCCACAAAGGGGTGCCCCATGAAGAAAATTATCCTCCTGTCTCTTTTCACTCTCTCGACATCCGCTTTCGCACAAATGTGCCAGGTGGATATGACTGACCTTCGTGGGAGACGCCTCGATTCTTTCCGCGCTTACGACAATGGAAATGATTGTCTGGAAGGAATGAAAGAATGTCGGAAACAAATCCGTCTTCGTGGATTACTCAATCGCGCTGATTGCGTACGTGTTGGTCAACAGCCAACTCCGAATCCTTATCCGAATCCTTATCCGAATCCGAATCCATATCCAACGCCGAATCCATATCCGAATCCATATCCGAATCCGGTTCCGAACCCGATTCCAAATCCAGGATATGGCCTGGAAGTAACGGCACTCATCGAAGACCGTCTGGTGAGCATGCGTGGTTATGATGCTTCGGAACTTTATATCAACTGTCTCTCTGCGATCAGAGTGAGCTACGGTTCAGTTGATGAGATCTTGGTCACGATCAACAACAACCGTTATGCTGCCCGCTCAACAAGTGGATGGTATTCTGATACTGATGTTTGTTCTTTGATTGAGCAGCAGGCACGTGCGACTCAGAGAAATAATTACGGTGTCACAAATCGTATCACCGGAACTCTTGAGAACAGACCGTTTCAGATTATTTCAAATGATCGTGGCGATCTTCTCCGTCAGTGTATGACAACTTTCCAGGCGCTGAACCTGGGTCAGACTGATGAAATGAACGTTTCCGTGAATGGAGCTCCTTTCCGTCGCCTCACAACTTCGGGATGGTGGCAGACTCCGGCCAAGTCTTGCACGGCCATGCTGATTAACATTGATCCTTCTCTCTAATCTTTCATCAGGCCCGCTGGTCACCACGTGATTCGGCGGGCCTTTTTACTTCTCAAGCAAAACCAAATATTCATTGTAACTCTTACAAACTCCCTCACAAAATGAATCGAAAATGAGAGAAGCTCCCAAACTAATGGAGACCTTCATGAAATTATTCGTGCTGACAGCAATTCTTGCGTTCTCAAGTGTGGCGTATTCCCGCACTTGTAAAGTTGAACTCTACGGACCATACGGCGAATACATAACCAGTGTCCGCACCGGAAATGATGATCAGTGTATGATGGCGATGCAGGCGTGCCGTAACTGGAAAGTCTGGTACGTGGCACCGATGGATTCAAGATGTATCAGAGTTGTGGATGACGGAAGAGCGATGATCGATTACATCCGCTACCCGGACTACGATAACTATTATGGTTACACAGGTTCACCTTACTCTCGCGTTCCGCGCACTCAGCCGAACACAAATACAACAACGAGCACTCAACCAACTCGCACTGGAACGGCCACAACAACTACTGAAATCTGTGATTACTTCGATGACGGATCAAGACGTTGCAGAACAATCCCGGAAACTCGTCCAACTCCAAGACCGAACCCGAGACCTGAAACAAGGCCCATGCCGAATCCAACTCCAAACACGACTCCAGTTCCGACACCAAATACAAATCCGGCACCGGCACCAATTCCTGGCAATGATTCCATCCGCGCCATCGAAGCTGGTGAAACAGTTGTATTCAACAGTGCTCTCCACATGGTGGTCGCAGTTGAGAACACAAATTTCTATAATTTGAAACCGATCAATGGAAGAAGTCGCGACATCATCAAAGAAGTTGCCCGTAACTATATTGCGGTCACTCGCGGATGTGCTGCCGGATTCTGTGCGAATGATTCTGTCATTATACTTGCAACAGGAACGTACGCTGCAATTGCCGGCCTTGAGTACGATGGCCAACTTATCCTGAAAACTGTTGATGGAAATGACCAGCTGACTTTTGATATCAATGCTACCGCTCTCGCATGGACAAAGGGTTGTTCACCAGAAGGTCAGTCGAAAGTTTGTGTTGGTAGTGTCGTGATGAAACAGAGAAACAATGTTTACTTCACCGTCGTGGGCATTCAGCTCGACGGAAATGTTGTTCTTGAATCAACCGATTCTCCGAAAAAGCTCACAATCAATGTGAGACCGGATTCACTTCTTATTACAAGATAATCTTCCAGGCCCTGCTACCGCAGGGCCTTTTTTATTTCAGCTGAATTGAGTAAGCAACTTCCACAACATGTTTTCCACCGTATGTGACAGTCTGCTTCTGATCCAGAAGTTTTCCGCCCATTGCTTCATAAAATGCCCGGCCCTGCAGATTTTCTTCCAGCGCCCACACCAGCATAGATTTATTATTTTTTTTCTTCATCTCATCCATGAATCCATGAAGAAGCTGTTTTCCGATCCCTTTTTTCCAGTGATCAGGATGAACGTAAAGTGACCACGCCTCACAAGAGATATTCGGATAAAAAGAGAGAGATCGATTTTCCAGGCCGGCAATGAATCCGAGCAGGACATTTTTCTCAAGGGCCACGAATCGAAGGACATCGTCATTGGCCGAAATCCCGTTTTCCAGGAGTTTGGCCCTTGAATCCACACTAAGAGAGGCAAGATATTTGTCCGGAATAATTCCGGCATAAGCTTTTTTCCAGCACTCAACCTGAATTGTTGCGACACCGGTAGCATCAGAAGCTTTCATTTTTCGGAGCTGTATCAAGAGAAGTCCTTATCTGAAATAAGAAAGGCCCCTTGCGGGGCCTTTTCTTTTTTTAGTGAATCCGTTCACCCACAAGTTCTTTCATCATTTCTTTCGCGCGCGCCTTCAAAGCTGGATCCTTCATCTGTGTCTTGAGAACCTTCATGAGTTTCTCGACAGAATCGTCTCTCTTCTTCTTCGGCTTCACGATCTGAAGCTGCGAAATCACTCTCTTAAGTTGTACCCGCTTAGTGATATCACCGGCGAGGATACGACCCTTGATCTCATCCTTGAATTCATTCCTCGGAAGCTCGTCCCACTCCAGAAGAACATATTTCTCAGTATTAAACTTTTTTGCCGCT
>JAYVHR010000076.1:0-3915 GCA_043771075.1 Bacteriovoracaceae bacterium | reverse complement strand
TGGAAAAGAACGGCGAATTTTCCATCGATCAGAGTTCCCACGACTTTGGTGCAGGAAGAAGGATTGCCCTGGAAAAAGCGATAGAGACCGGACTCTGAGGTAACAGGTGTTTTTGTGACAGGTCCTTCATCGATCCTGGTGAAGACATGTTCGCCCCACATTTTATCTGCTGGCTCGATGTGAGATGGAATTCCTCTCACCATGATCTCAAATTTTTTAGAACCAATCTGACAGAATGAGTTGTCCCGGGGATAACTTTTTTCAAAAGCATCCTTATCGGTCGCCATGACGGCCATTGAAAAGAGAAGAACAAGAAATGATGTCATGAGAAAATGCTAACAAAGGATGATGAGAAGACAAAGGACTAACTTACCGGGCGGCTTAGTTCCCGGTCTTCCGGACGAGAAACTTCCGTCCTCATAATAAATTCCCTAGGTTCTACAGAAACTGTCTGAACAGGACGGGCAAAACTGAGGTTTTCAGCTTCAAATGCCCGGTGAATATCAAGAAGGTTTTCCTGAAGGATATCCATATGGACGTTGTAATCATCTGTAAGAACCCAGTAAACCAGTTCCACATCCATAGAAATCTTCCCAATGCTCATAAAATGACAACGATCGAAGCGGACGCGTTCACGGCCGCTGATGATGGCAGTGATAAGGGAGACTGCTTTCCTCATTTCCTCAGCGCGGGTATAGAGTGGCAGACTTAAGACAAATGCGACTCTTCGTTCATGCATCCGCTTATAGTTCCTGATCCTTGTCGCAAGGAGGTCGGAGTTTGAAATAATAATCTGTTCCCCGCCAAGGCTTCTGATTCGTGTCGACTTCAGACCAATCCTCTCAACTTCCCCCATGTATTGATCGAGAACAATAAAATCCCCGACGACAAAGGGCTTATCCATGACGATGGAAAGAGAGGAGAACAGATCTCCCAGAATCCTCTGAAGCGCCAGCGCGACAGCGATACCACCCACTCCGAGACCGGCGATGATGGTTGTGATTTTTATTCCGAGATTATTCAGAGTGAAGAGTAGAACGGCTGAGAAAATAAAAATCTTGGCGAGAAGCTGCATGAGTCCGATCGAACTGGCGGCCGCAGGATTACTCCGCGTCTTCCGGTTGATCGTCATGTGAATCCATTTATCGAGGAGGTAATTCGACCAGATTCCCACCTGAATCATGGTGAGGATGAAAAACGCCCGGTCTATATTTTCGTCCCATTCTTTGTTGTGAGGGATGAAACGGAGAGCGATATAGAGAGCTGTTCCAGCCATCCAGAGATGAGTCGTCTGCTCCATCGTGTGAACGATGATGTCATCCCACTTATTGCTCGTCTTATTGAAGAATTTTGAAACTCTCATCGTAAGAATTTTCTTTATTCCATAGAGAGCGAGATAGGAGAGGAGAGTGATCCCCAATCCCAGAACATAGGGATTAAGAAAGAGTGTTTTCATGATTGACCATACTGTGAAGGAGATTATTCAGGAAGTCGCTGACAGTTCCCTGATCCGGGAGCGAGTAGCGTGCCCGTGATTTTTCCTTTCCTACTTTTATGCAGAATGTTTTCACATCCGTTCTACCCTGAAGCATGTCAAACATATCCTCGTCAGTGGTGTCATCACCAATTGCGATCACAATATCGGGAAGGTATTCCATCCGCTGCAACCACTGCTCAACGAAGTAACCCTTATTGGCATTCACCGATTTGACTTCGATGACTTTCTTTCCGCGGTTCACCTGCACTGGCTGGTTCGTCAGACTCTCTTCTAATTCGAAGGTCAGTTTATTCGCCAAAAAGTCTGCAAACTCAGTCGGAGAGTTTCGGTAATGCCAGGTCACTGCATGTCCCTTGTCCTCTATAAAGCTTCCGGGGGTGCGGGAGGTATAAAGTTTCAGGATGTCCATGACACTTGATTTCCACTTAAGGGGATCATGGGATACGAGATTGACCCAGTTTTTCTCATCCGGCGAATAGTAGTAGGCCCCATGACAGGCGGCGAGTGGAAAATCAAAATCCTGGGCCAGGAATTGTTGTTCCAGAAATTCCTTGTCTCTGCCAGATACGATGACAAACTCTGCGTTTGTATGACTGATCCGTTTCAGGAGCTCAATGGTCGGCTGCTGCAGGCGTACATCACTTGGGAACTTCGAAATAGGCGCCAGTGTTCCATCAAGGTCACAGAAGATGACGACACGTTTACCGGCAAGCAGATTCATCCACGGAAATTTTCCGTCTTCGGGAAGGATGATTGCTTTTTTCTCTGGTCGCGCGAAAAGAAGATCACGTAAAAAAATCCTTGCCCACTCTGAAGAATTATAGCGGTGAAGGAAAGACTGCATGGCGGAGATTTCTCCCCGGCGTTTTACTTCCGGATGATTCAGGGCCTCTTTCATCTTTTTTGCTGTCTCAGTCACGTTCCATGGATTAATAGACATGGCATACGAGAGAGTGGAATGTGCGCCGGTGAATTCTGAAAGAAGGACGACCCCCGGATACTTATCCTTTTGCGATACAATGTATTCCAGGGAGACCAGATTCATTCCGTCGCGGGTGGAACCGATGTGAAGGACTTCTGACAACTGGTAGAGTGCCGAAAGCTCAGGTTCTGAAACTGAATGGTAAAGATAAAAAATAGGCATGTAGGCAGGTGTGCCGTATTCGCCGTTTATGCTGGAGACGAGCTGTTCAATCCGGGCCTTCAATTTTTGATACTCGGGAACTTCAGTGCGGGACGGGATCACAATCTGCACCATCTGAACTTTTCCGCGCTCTTCCGGGTACTCTTTCAGTAATTTCCTGAATGCTCTTAATTTGAGAGTGAGTCCCTTGATGTAATCCAGGCGATCCACACCGAGGATCCATTTCATGTCTTTCTTATTCTCTTTGTATTTCGTGATGAATTCCCGCGTTTCAGAAGAATCAGCAAGGATTCTGAAGTGCTCCGCATCGATGGAAATCGGATAAACACCGAGTGACCTTTCATGCATTGGATTTTCTCCGAGCACTCTCTGGAGTGAGCTCCGGAAGTGATTCATGTATGAGAGATCATGAAAGCCAATCAGGTCAGACTTAATAAGTGATTGCATGATCTCTTTCCGCTGGGGAAGTTCACGGAAAATTTCTGAACTTGGAAAAGGAATGTGGAGAAAAAATCCCACCCTGAGTTTTGGCCGTTTCGATTTGATTATTCCGGGAACGAGCATCAGTTGAAAGTCATGGACCCAGATAATGTCATCGTCTTTGGCGATTTTTAAAATCTCCTCGGCTACAAGAAGATTTACCTGACAATAACTACGCCAGCCTTTTTCAGTATGCATGACCAGAGAGCGTTCATAATGAAATAAGGGCCAGATCACATTGTTACAGTATTCGTTATAATAATGATGATAGAGATCTTTTGGCACCACAACAGGATGAAACTTTAGATTACCTGCAGATGAGTGACGTGCCCTCTCAATTAACTCACTCGCTATGTCATCCGTGAGAATGCCCATCCATTCAAACGTTGAGCCAATAACATCTGCATCAAGTCCTTTGATTGCGGAAACAAGTCCACCTGAACTCGATTTGAAGTCATTAATTTTTTCATCATATGTGATGGGGAGTCTGTTACTGATTAGAAGGCAGCGGGACATCATGTTCCTCCGTGATTGAATCGTGATGGATAATAATCTAAACTCTCTTCATGAAGAAGGCACATCGCTACAACCTCGCTATCACCGGAAATTGTCACTACCTCGCATACGTTGCTGAAGACTCCGGTCTGGATTGGATGTGCTGGCCTTACATGGATTCGAGTTTTGTTTTCGGATCTCTGCTTGATGATGAGAAGGGTGGGACTTTCAAAGTTATTCCGCAGACAAAGTTTACCACCAAACAAAGATACGTCGAGAACACAGCGATCATCATCAC
>JAYVHR010000075.1:0-2401 GCA_043771075.1 Bacteriovoracaceae bacterium | reverse complement strand
ATCTATACGCAGAATACACTCAGGCATTTCAAGTACAAGTTTGAACTCATGAATGAGATCATGCGTGTCTTAAAACCAGGAGGAGTCAGCATTCATGCTGATCTCCCCGCGATTAATGTCTATGATAAGGGTCTTGTGATGGATATCCATGACGTCGTCGTGGAATTCAGAAAGCGTGGTTTTGATATCTCCCTTCTTGAGAATGAAAATACTCTCATGATCAGGAAGAAAGACATCAATTCAGCTTTCCCGGTTGAACCCCACCAGCCAGTTCCGGAAAATCCCGACAGCGTCCCGTTGGAATTGAGACGCCCCGAAATGGGTTATAATCTTCTCTAGAAACCTCTGGCAGTGAATTTCTCATACAAGCGAAGCTTATCCACTCTGGGAGCAGGACAAATGTCGTCACACGACTTCAGGATTGCCCGCAGAAGATGGTCACTGATTGTCGCCGATTCAGTGGAAAGATATTTTCTCGACTGATAAACGAGCTTGTTCGTAACTTCAGTTCCCAGAACATCTCTGACATCCCAGAGTACCGCGAGAACGAAATCAGAACTCGCCGTACGGTTGGCCTCTGACCAGTGCGTGTAGGGTCTCTTGTTATACGGATCTTTTGCCTGGGAAGTACTGCGTCCCGGAACCTTGGAATACACCGTTCTCTTGTTCGCCTGATCAGCGGCAAAGTAATCGGCGAGACCTTCGAGCACCGGAGTCGAGTGACTGATCTTCAGGTGATCAGCTAATACGATGTGCGCGTACTCGTGGTAAACCACTTCCGGCACCATTGCTGTATCAAGATAAAACCATTTTTCCATAAACAGCGGATCCATTCTTTTCGATGAAGAGATGAGGAATCTCGTGAGAGCAATTGTTCCGGCAAAGCGGAGAAGATCATTCTGCAGGCTTCCTGACGAATAAGAAGGATAAAAAATCCGCTCGATCATGGAAGTCTGAAGCTGGTTTCTTGCGTAGTTAATCACCGGATGCTCAAGCGCCGTCAGTATCTGAGTCAGCGGATTGGCCCCGAGTGTATTTGGCAGAGTTTGAGTGTCGATAACTTTTTTCGGACGGAACCAGATCTCCGGACCCCAGACATCTTCTCTTCCTTCCGGAACCCATTCCGGAGTTTCTCCTGCCGGGATGGAAAGTGCGTTGTTAAACTGAGGATCTCGATTGTCATGAGCATAGTGCCCCTGATCATCAAAAAGATTTGAGATATCGATCCGGACAGTGAGCTTGGGCAATTGCAGCGGTCTTTCAGAACCAACTTTATCCAGCCAGTATTCCCGCGCCTGCGTCAGGTGGTAGTAAGTGTTGGCGGCCTTCAGGACAGTTTCCTTATCTTCATCGCGGAAAGATATTGATTCCTTACCCTTACCTTTTACAATGCGGAAATATTTTCCGTCGAAAGAGTTACTGCTTTCAAGGTCAGTAAGCTCCACTTCTTTATACATAGTCTTCGTTGAATGATCCTGTCTCACGAGGACACGAAAAGTTTCCGCATGAAGTGAGCCAGCAATGAAAAGCGAAAGTAATAAATATTTCATGGTCAGCTCCTTAAATAATCACGTTCCAGTTGTCATCAGAATCTGGCGCCACAGTCGTCGGCATAATACGAGACTGGGTGAACATGAGTGCCACTGCACCCATCAGGTTCCACGGGGGCGGAAGATAAAAAGTCGCCGTGCCTGCGAGTGAAAAGGCAAATTGAGCGTAAGTACGGAAACGTGACGGTGCTTTAGGATTCCAGAATTCTTCAAACTTCAGGATCTGGTCGAGCTCTGAAGACTTGATGAGACCGGTCTCAAAAGATGAAGCGATAATATCTTCATACGAGATTCCTGTATTCTTGAAGAGATCACCGCGCATGAGCTCGGCCATTTCTTTTTTCATCAGCTTAATAGAAACGCGATACTGCTCCATCGGAGAAAGCACATAGGTTTGAGTATCAGTTCCCTGCTCAGCACCATACTGGAAAATGAGTTCCACTCTCCGGGCGTCCATTCTTCTCGCAAGTTTCTCAATCACCGAGGCCATGATCATCACCTGGGTTGGCGAATAGGTCTTATACAGGCGACCACGCTGTGTGAGTTTTTCTTTCCGCGAGACATAGCGCTCAGAAAAAGTGTTGGTAGAAACGATTTCTCTTTGCTTGGCGAGTTTGTCTTTCGCCGAAGTCACCATCTCGAGATAGTTATAAGAGTAATGATCCCAGTCGAGTACGTAGTTCAGACGGAGTGCTTCGAGCCGGTGGAATGTAACGACATCAATAATGCCATCACGAAGACCGATGTGGGCCATCTTCCACATCATGTTGTCGCGTTCCGTTTTGGTCTTATATGTGAGCATTTCGGCCATGCGGAAATAGCGTCCGATTGAGCAGTTAGTAACATCATCC
>JAYVHR010000074.1:0-6867 GCA_043771075.1 Bacteriovoracaceae bacterium | reverse complement strand
TTAAAATATGAAGAGAGATTATTGCAGGAAGATATGACCGATGGCGACCGCAAGCAAAAGATGAAAGAGATAAACCCGAAATATACTCTCAGGAATTATATCGCCCAGGAAATCATTACTGAAGTAGAAGCGGGTAGCAATGTCCTTCTGAAACATTGGCTGAACATTTTCTCCTGTCCCTACGATGAACATCCTGAGAAGAACGCTTATTCACTTCCAACGCCTTACGATAAGAAAGATATCGTGGTGTCCTGCTCATCTTAATGACCCTGCCGCTTCTTTAATCTAAATTAACAATTCATTTTCGCCCTTAATAATGTTGATCTAACATCGGCACATGGAAACGGAAAACCGCGGAGACCTGCCTCTTAATACCCAGCATATCATCAATGCTCTTCGTATACGGATGAGGCTGGTGGGGAAGCAGCATCTCGCTCTCGAGAAAACTCTTCCGATGATTGTTAGTCATCTTTCACAAGTAATCGTTGATGGGACAGATCCGCAAGGAAGAAAAAAAGTCTGGCTCGATCTTGCAAACTCGACTCTTGAAGATATTGTGACGGAGTATGATGTTCTGAAGGATATTATCCTCGATCAACTCTCTCCTCTTTCCGGCGAAGAGAAAAATAAAGTCATTGAAACAATCCTCTATTATATGGGCCTCTCGGCCTGGGAATACTCCAAGCAGACCAATGTTCAACATGAAGAAGTTGAAAAACGACTTCACGAAAAAATCAGGTTCGAGGAAAGTGAAAAAAATTGGTTTGAGAATGTGCTGGATTCACTTCCGGTAGGAATTCTCATTGTCGAAAGAACCACCGGGAACCTTCTCTTCGTCAACAGGACCGCCAAGGCGCTTGCGGGTGGATTCTATCCCATGGACATACTTCCGGACGATCAGGACGATTACTATGCCACCGATGTCGAAGGTAAACGAATCTCACGGAATGATCTTCCCCGTTTTCGGGTGGCGCGTGGAGAAAAGCTTTGTGCTTATGAGCTGACGGCCCATTTCCCGGACAATAGACAAATTACAATCGTGCTTCATTCGGACATCATCCCGGCGACGGAAGGGCATCCGGAAAGGATTGTCCTCGCTTTCCAGGAAATCCAGGAAAGGAAGAAATGGGAAGCCGATAAATTGGCGGTCGTGAATGATTTGAAAGAGGAGAGAAGTCTCAGGGAATCATTTGTTTCATCGCTCACGCACGATCTGAGAACTCCCTTGTCAGTTGCCCGCATGCATACCGAAATGATCGCGCGTAAAGTTTCTGATGGGCTTCTGCTTAAATGCCGGAAGGTCATTCTGCATATTGATGAAGTCGATCGCATGATCCAGGATCTTCTGGATGCCAATAAACTGAAGGCCGGAGAGTCCATTCCGATCCATGTCTGCGAAATGTGCCTGAATAATACTGTCCGTGAGACAGTTTCCGATTTCGTTGATCTTCATGGGGATCGGTTCATTGTCTCGGGGCCTGAAAAGATATGCGGTCTCTGGTGTGGCAAGGCCATGCGGAGAATTCTTGATAATCTTCTCGGCAATGCCGTGAAGTATGGCGACTCAAGGCCGATTGAGATTAACCTCGATCAGGACGATAGGTTTACCCGAATGAAAGTCCATAACTTTGGACCTGCCATCCCCAAATCAGAGCAATCAAAACTCTTCGAGCCATTTAAACGGTCCCTCAAAGCGGATAAGAAAATGACCGGATGGGGAATCGGTTTGTCACTCGTGAAAGGTCTGGTTGAGGCCCATCATGGCAAGGTTTCAGTGGAGAGCGATGACGAAACAGGAACCACGTTTCAGCTTGAATTTCCCAACAGGGTTCCCGCTCAATATCACTGAAAAGAATTCACTACAAAATCTTTGTGGAAGAGCCAGGTCTTCACAATCGCCCAGAAGTGATTGTCATTCATTTCAAGGATGCGGGCGGGCTTGGCTATTTCCTGAAGGAGCTTCTGATTTTTTCCGGGCACAGTGGTATCATTCTCAGCAATCACCATGGAAATTTTTTTGGAAGGTAATTTGTCAGAATAATTGAGTGAATCGAGTTCAATATGTTTTCTCAATTCATTGTAGTACTCATCACGCGTCCTGAACCCGAACATCTTATTTCTCTTCTCGCGTGCCACCCGCATAACATTCTGGTCTGAATCCACAATCATGGCGGTCACATCAGCTCCACCGGTAATGATAAGAGCATTCCTGATCCTGTTCACGCGTCCGACTGAGATCGCTGCGTGGATGGCGCCGATGCTTGTCCCCATGATACTCAGATGATGAGTTTCCGGGACAGCTTGGACGATGAGGTCGACTGCTCTTTGAGTTCTTCCGTAGTATCGGCGATGGATCTCGAGATCCAGATTATACTCATCGTAACCCGTGTACTTATCGAGAATGTATACATTGAATCCGGAAGCACAGAGAAGACGGGCGTAACTTCTGTCGATCAGATTTGTTCCCCCCGTCGGAGGAAGTATGATGACAGTCTTGATCGATCCGGTGACCGGATAAAATCTGGCCTGCGTAAAAAAATCTTCTTCCTCAAATTTCTTATCTTCGAAAAAACAATCTTTCGCTTCAAGGCTGCCGAGAATTCCGAGTTGGGCGAGAAAAAGAATCAGTGTTTTCATATCTGGTTAATGATGGCG
The DNA here is from genome assembly GCA_043771075.1 of Bacteriovoracaceae bacterium. Lineage (GTDB taxonomy): Bacteria > Bdellovibrionota > Bacteriovoracia > Bacteriovoracales > Bacteriovoracaceae > Peredibacter. The sequence goes on along the minus strand of JAYVHR010000074.1, from coordinate 4,212 downwards.
TTTGCGGTCGCGAGATTACAGGCCATGGGAATATCGTAAACCACTGCAATTCTCAGCAACGCCTTGACGTCCACATCATGCGGGTGTGGAGCGAGTGGATCCCAGAAAAATATTATGGCGTCAATTCTTCCTTCGGCCACTCCGGCACCGATTTGCTGGTCGCCACCGAGTGGTCCGCTCTTGAAGCAAGTCACCGGAAGATTAATCGCCGCGTGAATCTGCTTTCCGGTTGTGCCGGTGGCAAAGAGGTTGAATTTTGAAAGAGCTGCCTTGTTCGCATGAACCCACTCAACCATTTTTGGCTTCAGGTTATCATGTGCAATTAACGCCACGTTTTTCATAAATACCTCTCAGGACATTTTAAACAATTTAGCCTTCAGTGTCTTCATTTAAGATGAAGTTGCCCGTGGTCACAGACCTCTCTAGCATGTCCATATCTAAAGGAGTCCCCATGAAAAGCTTGACCTGTTTAACACTTGCCGCACTTATACTGGCCGGCTGTTCTGAAAAATACGTTGATAAGAAAACCGTGGGAATACTCCCGACCGAAAAAGAGCCTGAGCTCCGGAAGGTGGCAGAATTTCGCGGACTTCAAGTAACCGGTGTCACTGTCGCTTCTGATGGGAGAATGTTTGCGAACTTCCCGCGCTGGAGAAAGAATCTTCCATTCTCCGTCGTCGAAGTAAAAGATAACGGTGAGTATGCTCCGTATCCTGATAAAGGGTGGAATTCCTGGAAAGGAAAACCGGAGAAAAACAAGTTCACCTGTGTTCAATCGGTCATCGCTCACGGAAATTCACTTTTTGTTCTCGATCCCGCAAGTCCCAACATGGAAGGTGTGATCGGGAAGGCGATGCTTTACGAATTTGATCTCACTACCAACAAGCTCGCGAACTCCTGGAGCTTTGACGGAGGAGTTGCGCCTAAAAAATCTTATCTGAATGACGTGAGAATTGATGATGCCGCCAACAAGGCCTACATCACTGATTCAGGTCTCGGTGGAATTGTGATTCTTGATATGAGCAATGGAACCGCGACCCGCGTCCTGGATAAGCATGCATCCACCAAAGCAGAAAATGTTGTTCTGACGGTTGAGAAAAAACCTTTTCTGGTAAAAGGGGTCGCTCCTAAAATTCACTCGGATGGTATTGCCCTCAATCCCGAACAGAACCGCCTGTATTGGCACGCACTGACGGGTTATCACCTTTACAGTGTTCCGACCGAAGTTCTTCACGGGAATGTGTCAGAAGCTCAGGTGGAGGAAAAAGTCTCAAATATGGGAGTCACTCCGGCCCCGGATGGAATGATCTTTGATAAGAATGGGAATCTCTACATGGCCGATCTTGAAAGGAATGCTGTTTCTTACCGGACACCGAAAGGGGAAATGAAAATCCTCATCCAGGATGAACGAATTAAATGGCCTGACAGCTTCAGTATAGATCAGGACAATAATCTCATCTTTACTGATTCCCTTCTTCAGGCAACGCCGATGGGTGAATCAGTGGATGAAATGACTTTCTCCATTTATAAAGTGTCTCTCCCGACTGAGGTATTATAAAATCATTTTTTGTTTTCATCTGGTTCATCTCTTTTGCATGTCTGGCAGACGTGATGAACCTGAATGAATTTGTGCCGACCCATCTGGAGGATGCCACTCCGGTGGACGTCCACTCCACGATTTATCAGGTTTCTGGCAAATTTGAGAAATCAAATCCTGATGAGATCACAATCCGGGAAGACATCCGCTATGGTGTGAATAAGCATCTTCAGCTCGAAGCTATGGTGGATAATCTCTCCGGTGGAAAAGAAGTGAGAAGTGGAGAGTCAAAATTCTCCATCCTCTACATGCCTTATGAAGTTGAGAATTCCCTGCCCGTATTAGGCCTTAATCCCTTCGTCGCTTTTCCCACTGGGAAAATCTCCGAAGGAATTGATCCGGGTGCAAAGATAATTCTCACCTCAAAGGTAACGTCAGAGACTCAACTTCATCTGAACTACCAGCTGAGGCATAACGCCGGGAGAAGGGCGCAGGAACGTGCTGAGGAGACTTTGTACGCATTTGGTGTCACCCGCAGGCTCAGGGACAATCTCGCCATTATCGCCGATATTATTTACCAGGATGATAATACAAAAAGCTCCTTCAAGAATTATGTGGAAGCTGGTCTTCATCAGGAAACCTACAAAGGAATTTACCTGAGCTACGGATTCGGTAAGGGATTCGGCCCGAATGGTCCGGATTGGATGGGGAATTTGTCTCTCGAAGTGGAAATCTAGAGTATCCTTTAATTATGAATGAAGCTTTCAGAAAATTTTCCCATAAGTGTTCCGGTGTCGCAGGATCTCCTTATGCGTTCGGCATCTCTGTCCTCATTATTATTGGCTGGGCCTGTATGGGGCCCATGTTTCATTACACGGATACGTGGCAGCTTATCATCAATACCAGTACAACGATCGTCACATTTCTCATGGTTTTTCTCATTCAGAATACTCAGAACCGTGACAGCCGGTCCCTTCATCTGAAAATTGATGAACTCATCCGTTCAAATAAGCATGCCAGAAACATGATGATCAATCTGGATGATGTTTCCGATGAAGAGTTGGAAAGAATTCACGCGGAGCTGTGTCAGATGATTGAAGCGTCTAAAGAACAACTTCAGACAGTTTCTCATAGAAAACAGCATCGCAAAAAAAGATCATGAATAGGATTCGGTAGAATGATCTTTCAGGTCAGTCACTCCCTGCATCCGCGCACAACCGGCACAACAATAAACATTCAACCCATCTTCCACACCGTGACCGATGACTCTTGTGTCACAGCTTTTGCAGTGTGGGGCAAGATGGTTAATGGCGCATTCAAAGCAATCAAATGAGTATTCTTTTGAATTCATGACTACTTTGAAAGTCCTTTCGTATGCATTCCCGCAGTTGTTACATCTTTCCATAGTTAACCTCTCTCTAGCTCTATTGTCTGACATTTATTAAGCAAAGCTTGTACCACCCGAAGCATTGACTCCTCCAGTTTGTGGTCCATCCTAAGAGTAACCAGGAGGTTCATATGAACAAGGAAAAAAATCTACCAGCGAACAGAAAAAATCTGATTTCGGATTTTTTTGATCTTTATGCACGGGAATTTTTTTCACCCATGTTGGGGGAGGAGAACTCTGAAACTTTCTCTCCGAAAGTGGAAGTGAAAGAAACGGCCGGGGGGTATTCAGTCCGTGCCGAAATGCCGGGCATGAAAGAGGAAGATATCAATCTTTCACTGGATGATAATTGCCTCATCTTACAAGGGGAGAAAAAGGCTGAATCAAAATCGGAAGATCAGAATCAGTTCCGCTCTGAATTCAGCTACGGAACTTTTTATCGGACCATTCCTTTCCGCTTTGATGTGGACGATAACAAAATCGATGCCACTTACCGGGATGGAATTCTGAATGTGTCTCTGGTGAAAAAAGCAGATGGTACGGAAAAGACGAAAAAAATTAAGATCAATCATTGATGAGGAACTTGTCAGGACCGACCCCCCGGTTGGCCCTGACATTCCCCGTCCTCTTGGACCAATCATATCGATCCCTGATGAGAGAATTATCTCCGTGAATTACTTCTCATAGGGGAAATAACGGCATATCTGATAATTAGGGGGTTTTGTACGAAAACGACTGCCTACAATAAATGGAGTTCGAGAGTCATAGGTTTGTGATCCGAGCCTTTGGAATCGTAAACTTCAGCGTGCTTCACTTCAAAGCCCTTCACGAAAGCATGATCGAGAATGTTACTCGTCCCCACAGCTCTCATGCGGACTTCCCCGTTCAACCACACCACTTCTTTGAGCCCGAGGGCACGGGTCATCGTAGTAAGTTCAGAGTAACGCTCTTTCGTACGGGTATTAAAATCACCAGCAAGAATCACCGGGCCCTGGTGTTTCTGGATATGTCCTTTCACCTGAGAAAGATGTCTGCCGAAAGCTCCGAGGTTGGCGAAGTTAATTCCGTGCATGGAGATGACAAGGATCTCTTCTTCTCTGTTATTCACGCGGAATTTTGCGTAAGCCGTGGTCTTCGGTGTTTCAGTTAATGGTTCGTAATCAAGTGTGTGCTCAACTTTCACCCATGTCGGTTTTACGAATGAGCCGATCATGTTCCCGGTGCCGTCGTTGTTGTATCTCTTGTAAAGGAAACTGATGCCGAGATCCCACTGGTAGTTTGAAAAAAA
>JAYVHR010000073.1:0-12451 GCA_043771075.1 Bacteriovoracaceae bacterium | reverse complement strand
AGAAGAAGTCCGTCAGACCCCTGCTCGAGAGAAATATCCGTGACGAGACAGAAAGGTTGATCTTTAGGATGGTTCTTAGCGAAGTTAAGGAGGCAGTCTTCTGAACTCTCGTAGAGTTCAACCTTAAGCTTCAGCGTCTGTTCGAGGTATTTCCGGATGGAAAGGCCTAGCAGCTTGTCATCTTCAACAATGATGACGGGCGGAAGTGCTTTATCAGTCCCATCAAATGTTTGATGAAGGAAATTCAGATCGTCCATTAGGTCCTCCGGGAAGAATCCAATTTACTGTAGCGTCGAAACGAGTGTCAATTTTCTAACCTGAATAAAGTTGAGTAAGATTGGTGATTTAAGTAGGGGGTGTCAAATGTAAGACAATATTATCTATTCGTAGTCGCGGTGCATTTTCTTGAGAATCTTTACCGATTTATTTGGGCCACCGGCATAGATATAGAAGCCAAGAAACAAAAACCCAATGAAGGCCATGAGAACAAAAAAATAAGCGGACTTCTTTTTCTTTTTCAGCCAGAAAAAATACGTGAACTCTCCACCAAGAATGATGAAAGGGACGGCCCACCAGGGCGTGTGTCTCACGATGAAGTAAAATTCGACCATTGAGTTATTGTAGAACGGAGAAGCACAAAAAAGAAGGGGCCCATAAAGGACCCCCTCGGAATAATTCTTTTGAAGTGATTACTTAGTAATCAGCTTAACCTGAACTCTTCTCTCGCCATCAACTCTGAGCGATTTCTGAACGAGTTTACATTTTCCGCTCATGAAGAAAGTAGGAACTTTCAGAACGCGTGAGAGACCCATTTTGCCGCAATTAACGCCGTTAAAAGAAACAACTTTATCCGCAACAGTCATGCCTGCGATTTCTTCCGACTGAGTGAGAAGCTCACGAACTGAAGTCATGCAGTTTTGACGATAATAACCGCCGCGACCATATGGACCTGGATAAGGATAGTAAGGACCCGGATAACCGATCGGGCCGCCGATACAAGTTGTAATGGTTTCGCTGGCAACGAGTTTAGCGTCGACAGTGCCGGCAGCTTCGTTGACTACGAACTTAGTAGAGATGCTGTCAGCGCCGCGGAGATCGCGGGCAGGGATGTCCATAACAACGACTTCAGCAGCAAACAATGGTGCTGAAACGATTAAAGCAAAGAAAAACATTTTCATAGATCCTCCTGGGATTTATTTAGTGCCTTTCTATATCATGTGACGCGGGCAAATAAAAAGGGGGCCGAAGCCCCCCTGTAGAAATGTTAGAACATGCTCTTAAGTTTTTCGACCATATCGAGTTTTTCCCAAGTAAATCCAGTCGTTGAAGTTCTTCCGAAGTGGCCGTAAGCCGCTGTTTCGGAATAAATCGGACGAAGGAGATCAAGGCGCTGAATGATCGCCTTAGGACGCATATCAAAGAGTTCGTTAATCGCAGCTGTGAGCTTCTTCTCGTCGACTTTCGCAGTTCCGAATGTATCGATGAGAAGTGACATTGGCTTCGCTACACCAATGGCATAGGCAACCTGAACGAGAGCGCGGTCAGCAAGACCAGCAGCTACTACGTTCTTCGCGATGTGACGGGCAGCATACGCCGCTGAACGGTCTACTTTCGAAGGATCTTTTCCTGAGAAAGCGCCGCCGCCGTGAGCGCCGTGTCCGCCGTAAGTATCAACGATAATTTTACGACCAGTAAGACCTGCATCCCCCATTGGACCGCCGATAACAAAACGGCCTGTTGGGTTGATGTAATATTTCGTGTTTTTATCAATGAGATTAGAGGGAACAACTTTCTTGATGACTTCTTCCATCACACTTTCTTCGATCATTTTCTGAGTCATGCTTTCTGCATGCTGAGTAGAAACCACGATGGCATCAATACGCGAAAGTTTTCCGTCACGATATTCAGCAGTCACCTGAGTCTTCCCATCAGCGCGAAGATCTTTCAGAATTCCATTGTGGCGGACTTCCGCGAGTTTCTTAGCAAGCTTGTGAGAAAGATCAATTGTGAGTGGCATATACGTATCAGTTTCATTGATCGCGTATCCGAACATGAGACCCTGGTCACCAGCGCCCTGATCGAGGAATTTTCCTTCGCCTTCATTCACACCCATCGCGATATCCTGGGACTGTTTTCCCACAGCAACAGTGACTCCACATGTGTTGCAGTCAAAGCCCTTATCGGAATGGTCGTAGCCGATTTTCTTGATGGTCTTGCGGACAGTTTCATTGATGTCGACGTTGGCACCAGTCGTGATTTCTCCGGCAACAACAACGAGACCCGTAGTGATGAGTGTTTCGCAAGCTACGCGGGACTTTGGATCCTGAGTGAGCATGGCATCGAGGACAGCATCGGAAATCTGGTCAGCAATCTTGTCCGGATGGCCTTCAGTTACTGATTCCGAGGTAAACATATAATCTTTCAACATAGCAAAGCTCCTCAAACGGTAGAGTTCTTTCTAAACAAATAATAAACTAATGGGCGATTTTATACCGCGACCGCGTCAGATTTTCAAAAGGAAATGTGAATTATTTCGAGTCTGTTTTTGTGAAGTACTTAAAGTAGTGCGGATTACGGTGGTTGAAGAAGAGTTTTAAACCCTTTTCCTCTCCAATCGCAAACATATCTCCTTTAATCTGGACCACTTCTAAATGGCGATTTTCCGGATCTTTATACGAGTAGAGATAAGTGTAATCGCCCTCATTAAAGGCGCGCAGAAGTTTATCCTGCCCATTCGAAAGAAGTCCCGGACGTTCCGGATAAGGGACATAGTCTTCCCAAACTGAATCCATGTGGATTCTGCCGGTCATACTGGAGCGTGAAAAATAGCGGGTCGCTTTAAAACCGTTGTTTTTTTCCTTGAGAACCCGGAGAGCAATTTCGACATTCTGCCGGCGAAGTTTTTTTGCTCCCGGGGCAATATCCGGGCAGAAAATTTTCGGCACTCCGGACATGTAATAGTAAGTGAAAGAAAATTCTCCCTGTTTAAAGAGAGCATTGAGCCAGCGCTCGTTTTTCACCTGTTTTTCTGTCACGTTTTTCATCAGGTACGGATAAAGAAATTCTTTCTTCCCGATCGCAAGATACTTCGGTTTATCGAGGCGGTTCATCACAACTCTGGCGACATCAATCCGCTCGAGAGCATCTTCACCGTCCACTCCTCCCACTTCGTTAAGGAGAATTGTTTCAATGACAAAAACTGCGCGGGTAAGTTCCGGCTGCTGCAGCCAGTGCTTATAAACTTCTGACTGCTTAGTGTAGACGTAATCTTTCAGCTCATCAGTTGCTTTGTTATGTTCCTTGATGAGCTCGCGATTGGGGGTTGTTTTCACACCGGCCAGCTCAATCTGTTTCTGGTTTTCCGGATCAGTCAGAGATTTATAAAACGAGTAGAGCTTGTTAGTGCGCTCTTCCCACTCAGTAAGTCTCTCCACCATTTTCACTTTGCCCTTGCCGATTTCACTCTCAATTTTAGCGAGAACAAACTCGAGGTCATAGCGGGCATCTTCGCTGAGGTAAAAATCATGCTCTTTCAACTCGAAGGCCAGAGTATCAAGCGTAGTCCGGAGATAAATATCGGAAGAGGTGTGCTCTTTATTCCAGGCACCGTCCTCAACAATCTTCCGGTAGAGAAAAGTGTAGTTGGCAATTTTCACGGAGCTTGGGTCTTCGCTCTCACGGTACTGATCGAAGACCTTGCGATTCTTCAGGTGATCAACCGGGAAAGCGTGATTAGTGACGAATGATAACTTCTTCATGAGGACAGAAAATTCATGCTGAAGAGTTGTGAGAAGTTTCAGGGAATCTTTTCTCGATTTTACCTTGGCCAATTCATCACCGGAAAGTTCATTCTTTTTCAGGTCGAGGAGTTTCCGCAGGATTGAACGGACACCGGCAGTGACTTCCGGCTTGGGAAAATTTCCCTTCTCCAGTTTTTTTCTTTCCTCCTGAATCCATTTCATTTTCTTTTCAATTTCAGGAAGGAGAACAGTAATCGATGCCACATCGACATCATCATTTAATTCGGGAATCCAGTAACCCTGGCCGCGGTAAGCGCGAAGATGCTGCTCAAAAACAGATTCCGTCTTAGCGACGCAAACCTGTTTCCGGAATTTCTCGTAGGAAAGCATGTAGCTTTTGACATGTTTACGAATGTCCCCTTCCCAGGGAACTGAGTGCGCACACGAAACAAAAGAGAGAGTTACACCCAGAAGGGCGGAACTAAGCCTTAAGCGCCTGGACAAAATCAGACTCCCAAAGACCCAGACAGGTCCGGTTACTCAGGATGAGAAGAACAGCATTATCTTCAGCGTATTCATCGATGACTTTTCTTAATTCAGGCAGGGCTTTCACACAGACTGACTGTGATCCCTTGTCGGAAATCTCCCGGGCCAGTTTTTCCCCATCGAGATCAGTTCCGCCAAGTGCCGTTGTCGCCAGGTCCTGCTTGGCAATGATCACCTTGTCGGAAGCCGCGAGTGAATCACGGAATTCATTCTGAAAGATGGAACTGCGGGCGGTGGCCGAGATCGGTTCAAAAATCGTAATGAGTTTTCTTTTCGGGAAGCGGGCACGGATGGCATCCATCGTAACCGTAATGGCGCGTGGATGGTGGGCGAAGTCATCAATGACAGTCATGCCCTTATATTTGCCTCTGACTTCCTGACGGCGTTTCACCATGCCCATATCACGGGCGGCTTTCTGGACTTTCGCTACTTCAAAACCTTCCGAGAGAAGATAGAGAATACAGCTCGTGAGATTCAGAACGTTATGTTCGCCGACAACGGTTGAAGTAAAAAGAAATTTTTCGCCTTTCCACTCCACCTTGAATTCAGAACCGTTCTCAAAAGTTTTCACTTCATGCGGGCCGGTTTTTGAGTCTTTTCCGTATAAAAACCATTTCTGGCGATCGTTCGACGAATATTCGCGATGAAGTTTCATCGCCGAAGGATATTCAGCGTTGAAGATCATGGTGGATTTCATGTTAGGAAGGACGGCACGGAATTCATCTTCAATTTTCTCCACCGAAGAAAAAATATCTGCGTGATCAAACTCAAGCGATGTGAGGATCATGTTCTTTAATTCATAAAGCCGGAACTTTGAGATCTTGTGAAAGTAAGCGGAGTCGTACTCATCTCCTTCAATCACAAAATATTTATCACCGAGTTTTGCAGGCTCCCGGCCTTCCATAATTCCCCCAACGAGGTAACCAGGATTCTGACCGAGGTTTTCAAGAAGCTGAGTGAGAAAATAAGTGGTTGTTGTTTTGCCGTGAGTGCCGCAGATCCCGACAACATTCTTGTCTTTCAGAACAAGTGACCCAAGTGCTGAAGGAAAAGAAGTAAACGGAACACCGGTCTTCTCAATCATCCGGGCGCCCTCGGCCTTACCGGAAACAGAGTTACCAACCACGATGAGATCATATTGCTTCAGGAATTCTGGAGTGACGGCTTCGAGCTTATGCAAAGGGATGCCGGTCGACTCAAGGAATGTGCTCATGGGAGGATAAAATGCTGAATCAGCACCTTCGACATCGAAGCCGGCCTGTTTCACGAGAACAGCAGCAGGGCCCATACCGGCGCCACAAATGCGGTAGAAGAAAACTTTCTTAATCTTGTGCCTGGATGCGATCAGGTCTTCCTGCGAGATGAGGTTTTGAAGGTCCATGAAAATCCTTTTTCTGTCTGATTATTTTATCAGAGAGGCAAAGGATTGTGTGGGGAAAGCGGATGAATTTTAACCCGAGAGGTTCGCTCAGACGAAGCTCCCGGGTCAGATAATTAAAAGAAGAAGAATCTTTTCTTTTTCTTCGGCGGCGTCACCTGAGCAGGAGTCGGTGCCTGAGCAGGACCGGCCGGAGGAGTTCTTACTTCTTCGCGTTTCGAACCCGTTGGCCTGACTTCCGGAACCTGCCTTGGTTCACGGGCCGGACGATACTCTGGAGCTGGACGGTAATCCTGTCTTGGAGCCGTTGTTCTTCTCCCACCGAGGCTAACTTTAAGACCAACGCTTACCTGTTCGGCGCGATAGGAATCAGTGTTTACTCTCGTATAATTTCCGGTCACAGAAACTCTGTCGTTAAGGCGATACTGCGCCCCTACTCCACGGGTTGTTCCGCGGGAAAGTCTTCCACCGACGTCTTCAGTGTTTGTCCCGTAGTTGCCTGAGACACTGAGCTTCGGAGTAAGTTGCCATGTTGTCTTTACGTTCCACACGTTGAAGTCCGTTCCCGTTTCTGAAAGAACCCGGAAAACGCGGGCATTGATAATAAGTGAGTCACCAAAATACTGATCAACTCCACCGGTGATGAAATAAATTTTTCCGGTATCGTAGTTACGGGTCTCAGCTTCTGCCACGATGACAGTCGATCCGACACTCAATGGATTGGTAATGAAATTCGTTCCCAGTTTGAAGGCAGATTTTTCTCGGAAGTCAGGGTCTGCTGTCACTTTAGCTGAAGCGTAGATATAAACCCATTTACTAACTTTCTCGATAAATTCAACTCTTACAGACTCATCATTGACTCCTCCGCGTGAGAATTTCTCAAATCCAAAGACCAGAGTTTTGTAAGGATCAATTCTCCAGACTGCATCGAGATAGAATTCGCGCCATGGCTCGCGACCATCTTTAAAGTTCCACTGGGCGTAGGATGTCGTCACCGAAAAGTTAAGCACACCTTTTTGAATAGCATCGACATCAATAATTTTCTTTTCAATGATTGCACGGTCTTTTACTTCATCCAGGGCCAGCGCGAGAAGTGTGCGGGCCTTCTCAAATTTCCACATCGAAGTATAGACATCAGCGAGAACCAGGTATGCTTCGGCTTCGACAGGTGCCAGATCAATAGCTTCTTCCAGATCTGGAACAGCGAGTTCAATCTGCATCGGATTTTCTTCAAAAGAAATCTTAGCGATCAGAATATGACCCTGATAACGTCCATAAAGGTCAGTGAGACTGGTAAGTATCCGGGCCACTTCCAGGGCCTTCGAATATTTCTTTCCGATAAAATAAATTTTTGCTTTCTTAGTAAGGAGTGTCGCCTCTTCCGGTTTCCGCGCCAGACCCAGGTCGAGAATGAAAATGGCTTCATCGGTTTTTTTCTGTGCGAGAAGATTGGAGGCAAGTCCGTCGTAGGCATCCATATAGTCCGGAGCCTGGGCAATCGCTTCGCGAAGAAGTCTTTCTGATTCGGGAAGTTTTCCCTGAGCAATAAGCACGCGGCCAAGAATGACTTTGGCATCAACGTAAAGGGGAGCGTCGGCCAGGACAGCTCTCAACGTAGCTTCAGACTCATCAAATTTTCCGAGATTATAAAGTGTGAGACCAGTGTAGAAATTGACGTCGGCATTTTTTGGATCCAGCACCTGTGCTTCTTTCAGGAGTTTCAAAGCGCCTTCAAAATCACCTCTCTGACGGGCCTCGAGTGCCTGCTTTAGGAGTTCCTCAACGGGACTCTTTCTCAGTTCAGCTGCAGGTGTTCTTTCTACCGGATGATTCGCAGGCAGGGTAAAAGACAACATCAGCAGTAATGCAATATTCAGGCAATTCATAATGGGCTCCTGAATGTGATTATAGGGAGAAGGGGAATCCGGTGGGGTTCATTTGAAAAAAGGTCTTTAGGTGTTTAAAGATTAGACAAGGTATAGGCGGGAATTACTTCCCGCGCAGGCAGAACTCATTGAGTTTGCGGGTAAGGTCGAGAGCCTCAACGGAGAACATAGTTGAGACCTGCCATTCCCAGACCACCGAAGAGGTTGGGCAGTCAGCGAATTTCGGGATGATATGGGATAATTTTGTCTCTTTCAGAAGTGGCTCAATCACTGCTGAAACTGAGTCATTATCAAGACGTCCGGCGATGTTTTCCTGGAGAGCAAGATCAAGGCTTGTCCAATAGCGTGTGAACTTCTCAGAGATCGGACGGTTTTTAACGGTGTGGATATAAGCACCGAGAACTCTTTCCGGATGCTTGTTCATGACTTCGGTATAAACCTCAGGATCGAGATCCACATCATCACCCATGAGAATAACGTCATTTTCGTCCTTACTCATGATCTCAAGAATAGCGCGCACTTTAAACTCGAGTTTCCCTTCTTTTCCGGGGATCGCCCGCATGTGGATGCCATCGTGCTGAATCTTATATTTTCTAAGAAGAGAAGCAACTCTTGATTTGATAAGTTTAGGACCAGCACTCACAACATGAAGCGAATCAGAATACTTCCTCGCCATCTTCAGAAATTCAGGCATGCCGGTAAATACTTTCTCCGTGAAGACTCCATTGTAGGTGGCATTTCTCAGGTTTCCGGCATCAGTAATCTTGATGGTGTCGTCGAGATCACTGATCACAGTAATGCCGGCAAAAGAATTGATACTGATGAGAAAGGCAAAGAGGAAAGTTTTCATCCGGAAAGTATAGATCAGGATGGGAGGCCGTAACCGGATCGTGAAATTATTTCATTTCCCAGATTTTTTCACCAACCGCACGCCGAAGATCATTAAGTCCTTGTTTGTCATACCAGGAGTGCTTGGTGGCATTGGACAGGATCACATGACCAAACTTACGGTCCGGATCAATCCAGATAGACTGGCCCGTGAAGCCAAGATGTCCGAATGATGAGGGACCAGCTCCTTTTCCCGCCAGAGTGGAATCGGGATTCTCTACGCGATCCCATCCCAGGGCAAAACGATGAGAGTGAGTCTTCAGATCTTTTTTAATTTTCTCCAGCATCCCGGTTTCTTTCTCATAATTAAGAAGAGTCCTGCAGACTCCATCAACCGTTGAGAAAAGCCCCGCATGAGAACAGAATGTTCTCAGTGTTCTCGCATTCGGATCATGGACTTCGTTAAAGTTCGGATGTCCGTCAACATAACCATTCTGCAAAGTGGGATACCACGGCGGAAGATCCAGCCAGTAAATCATTTCCTTATCCCAGATCTTCTGACATATTTCTTTTTGATCGATGCCTTTTTTCGACAGATCAAGCATCACTCTCAGGGCAGAGAAATCCGAATAGAGAGTGTCTGCTTCTTTTATCTCATAACTCTCTATGATTTTTTTCCAGCCATCCATAGGCAGCAGCCCCCACGCAGGAAGTCCTCCGCGATGTGACAGGCAGAGTTTCATTTTTTCATCAAAGGACTGTGGAGTAAGAAAATACGACAACGAGTTTGTCAGAGGCTTAGTAAGTGAAGCGAGATCAAAATAAATCCGGGGCTCACCCCGAAACATGATTTCGCCAAGATTTTTTTCCACTTCAAAGGCCTGGAAAGTTCCTTTCTCAAAATCTACAATTCCCACGCCAATGGCGTCGAAGGGCCCATGTGGAAGGAGAGAATGAACAATGTGGATAAGACTTTTCATGATCTTAGCTTAGAAGAGCTTCCGATAAATTCCAACGACAACAATCCTGAGTGGTAAACTCCAGTTTTCCGATCCCGCACCTGATTCATATTCCCCTATAATAAGCTCATGCTTAAACAGAAGCTGAAGCTCAGCTTATCCGCACTGCTTATCTCAGCAATCGCTGCCATCATCTGGTCTGAATTCTACATGTCCCAAAGAAACGTACTCGCGTTTAAAAAGGACTGGCATTTGGCACAGGAGGGATTTATAAATCCGGGCCTTCATGTCATACCCAATCTCCTCTACCGGAAACTGCTGATCGGCTATCGACTGAGTTCTGACAATCTCATGGGTATGGTGAGGTTATTATCGAATGATGAAGTTGAACCCCAGGAAACAAAACTCTGGTTCAGGATAGGAAGTGATTCTTATCTCGATATTATTTTCAATGCCCAAGATTCAACTTTCACCGGCATCCGTCTGAGTAGCTCTGATCTTTTTCCATCCGGGTTCTATCAGTCCGATGTCAGTGGAAAATTCATTTCCTTTCAACCGATCGGTCTTACTCTGGAATCCGGGTTTAAATCTGTAGAGATCAAAAACGGAAAACTCAGTATCGACAAGAAAGAGATTACTCTGCCCGCGGATTTCATCAAACGGGGCAAAGCTGGAATCCATGTTTCAACCTTAGAGACGGAAGTCTATGCCTTTGAAGTGAAAACCAAAAATAAAAGAAGTGTCCTTCATTTTTTTCCTGAGGGTGAGCGCTGGACACTCTATGGAAAGCATTTTTTTTTCATTGTCATACTCGTAATGCTTTCCGGACTTCTTCCGCGGGCACGTAAAGAAATCTTTGCCTCCGCGCTTTTGGGAGCGGGATTTCTGGGGCTTCTCTTCAGCTTTGTTGTGAGGCCTCAGAATGAATCGATAGAATACGCGCAGGAAATGCTTCAAAAGATGGATTCGTGGTGGAGGCCCGGTGATCAACCCGCCCTGAGTGATAGGATAGAAAAAGTACGTCGCGATAAATATTTTCCAGGTATATTCCACTGCACCACCTCCGGATGCAGGATGCTCGCAGAAAATGAATTGCCTCCAAAAAAAGAAGGGAAGCGAATATTGGTCTTCGGTGGATCACAGGTGAAACCGTCACTTGTTCGAAAGATCGAAAATAGTTTCTACTTTCGTTTTGACCGTTATCTCAGAGATCAAATTCCCGGAGTTGAAACTATGAATATCCATGCCACCGGACAATTTAAAGACCGGTTAAAATTTGAACCACTCATGGAAAAAATGGAAATCGACGAAATTATCATCGAAACTCTCGCCTTCTCTCACGAGCTTGATCTCATTCAATCATTCATGGCCCGATGGAATAAAAAAGGAGTGCGGATCATCCTTCTGAGAACTCCGCAGAATATTGAAAACTTCGGTGAGAGACTGGCGCCGGTGTTTATTCCGAAAATCCGTGAAGGTCTCAACTCGGAAATCTCTCCTCTTTGGGATCCGGATCTCGCTCACGTACTGAGAAATGTTCCCCTCATCAGAAAAATGAAAGAAGAAGTTTCATTTGAATTTCTTGATCCCAATGATGTTTTTCTTTCAGAGAAAGTTTTGTCATCCGGCCAGCTTTACTGGGATGGATATCACCTGACGGATTGGGGTCAGGAGATCATGGCGAAATGGCTGGCAAATGCTTATGTTGCTCAGAGATTAAAATAGATTGGCAGGCTGTCGTTCGAAGGTGCTGTTCGATGATCGATCAATAGCACCCAGAGGAAAAAAAGTATAATCGCCAGAGTTCTTTTCACTGAAACAGGCCACTTGAGAAAGAAATCATTCTCACCCGTCTTTTCCTGCATCCAATCCACCAGAAACAATACAAGTATCGAGCCATAGAAAAGATATGAGATGTGATTGAGTCTTTCTGCCTGCTGAAGATTACGCAGCCAATGGCCGTTATCAGCATGAAAAATCAGATCAAAGACATGATAGAGTCCATTGCCCATGAGCATAAGAAAGACCAGAATTCTGCCGGAGAAATTCTCGCTCCATCTCTTGCGGATAGCTGACCCCATAATCACCATGAGTCCGTTGAAAATCCCGAACAGGAGCCACAGAATTTCAAAACCGTGCCAGAGCCCCAGAAGGACAAAAGCACCGAAAAGAATAAGATTGGCCGGAATTTTTCTTCCCCATTTAAGCAAAGACGGGAAAACCAGATACTCACGGAACCAACCGGCCACTGTCCTGTTCCATCGTTCCCAGAAATCCGACGGGTCTCTGGCAAAAATAACGGGACGAAATGATGGTTGAAGAATAATTCCGAAGGCACGGGCAATTCCGCGTCCCATGTCGGAAAATCCAGTAAGGGATACATAAACACCGAGAGTAGCAATTAAGGTCGCGAGGCAACTCTGCCAAAAATGGTCCTGTTTTGCGTAATGGGCCGAAAGATCCAGCAGAGGCCGGTGCAGAAAATATACTTTGAGAAAGCCCATTGAGAAAATGAGTGTTCCGTCTACCACAGTTCCCCAGGTCACTTGACTCTTCTTAATCTCAGAGGAAAAAGTTTCGCTTCTTTCTACCGGGCCCGCCATCATCATCGGGAAAAAGGAACCAAGAAGAATGGCCTCATCAAGTTTCAAAGCAGGACTTTTCCGCCGGACAACATCAATTGTATAGGCCATCAGGATAAGGAGATAGAAGCTGCTACCCACAACCAGAGATGCTTCCTCCAGGCGCAGAAAGCACAAAGTGATGAGTGAAATGACTGCGGCAGGCCAGATTTTACCTTTGAGTGCGCAATAATGATGAATCAGGATAAGAGGGACGAGAAATAGCGGAATGAATATGTTCCAGGTCGAAAACCAGGCAAGACTCATGAGAATGAGAGCAGGAATTTTCGCGCGAGCAGACAGGAAGGCAAAAACCAGAAGGCCCGACAGGAGCAGAATGATGAACGACGATGATGTGTAGGCCAATCTTCTGTTTCCTTTTCCTTTCTTATTATAATTAAGCTCAATATAATATCCACATGAATGTCCGGAAGCTCAAATCAATATTGATCTGCCTTCTCATAACGGCCTTGGGATCAGTGATCTGGACGGA
>JAYVHR010000072.1:0-2169 GCA_043771075.1 Bacteriovoracaceae bacterium | reverse complement strand
TGCCCTTAAAAAATCAAATACCGGAGAATCTTATGAAATATTTCCTTCTGCTTCTTGCTTTGAGTTTCACAACCGCTTTTGCCTCAGAGAGAGAAAGCTCAATCAATCCCTGTGACCATGCTGTTGCGAGGATCTCGGCAAAGTACAGCGAGCTTTCTGAAATCAGCACGAGAATGATGGTGTTAAGTCATGATGGTCCGGAAAGTTATTCCGTTGATTTTCACGAGTCTGAGAATTGTGAATCTGTTCCGAGTGAATACCATTCACTCCAGAGACGAAGAGAGCGAATCGAGCAGGAGTTGATGGATCTCCGCGCCGAAAGACAACGTGCTTGTCCGAGAGTTTACCCGGAATAAAAACAAAAAAGGCCCTTCTTGGGCCTTTTTTGTTTATCACAAGCTCTTCATGAGTTTAGCCGTTTCCAGTCCCACACTTTCAGCTGAAGCAGGGTTCTGGCCCGTCACAAATCTTCCATCCACAATAACTTTCCTCTGCCAGAGTGGTGCTTTCTCAAACTTCGCTCCGAGTTTCACAAACTCTGTCTCGAGAAGAAAGGGCATGACTCTCGTAAGACCTGCGGCTTCTTCCTCATCATTCGTGAAAGCGGAAATTCTTTTTGCTTTTACAAGAGGAATGCCTTTTTTATCCTTCAGGTTAAGCAGTGCCGCTGGTCCGTGACAGACAGCTGCGATCACTCCGCCATTTGCATAAATAGACTCCGCTGCAATTCTCACTGAGGGAGTCTGCGCAAAATCCCACATCGTTCCATGTCCGCCGGCAAAAATAATTGCCTGGTACTGAGACGTGTTCACGTCAGAGAGTTTCAAGGTCTTCTCCAGTTTTTCGCCGTGATCTTCCACCATTCTCAGGTTAAGGGGGTCTTCAAGGTTCCGGCCCTTCTCATCCATCGGGGCGCGGCCCCCTTTGGGACTTGCGATGTCCACTTCGATACCTTCATTCATCAGTGCAAAGAAGGGATGTGATACTTCCGGAAGGTAATAACCGGTTTTCTTTCCGGTAGTGCCGAGCTCGGAGTGACTGGTAACTACGATTAATGCTTTCATTGGTTTTGCCTTTGGTTAGTTGAGTTTCTCTCTGAAACGGAGATTATCTTCACCTAAGATATTTATCCAATGAATGTTATTGATATGATATATTCATTGAATGAATATCAAAACAATGGATCTTAATCTCCTTAGACTTTTCAGTACTCTCTACGAGACAAAGAATGCCTCTGCCGCCGGAATCCTACTGGGACTTTCCCAGCCTGCCGTGAGTCATGCCCTTCAAAGGCTTCGGGATACCTTCGGTGATCCCTTGTTTATCCGAAGTCCCCGCGGACTGACACCAACTGAGCGCGCTCATGAGCTGGGTCCCTACATTCAAAAAATTTTTCGCGAGCTTGAAGAAAAATTTGAGCCAAAAATATTTCATCCGGAAACTGATGCTGGAACTTTTCGGATCAAGGGGACTGATTATTTCGAGCAGACTGTCCTTCCGAAATTTGTGAGTGAGCTTCAGACCTCGGCACCGCTTTCGGAACTCATCTCGCGCTCAAATCAGGGAATTCTTCCGAAAGAAGAACTCGAGCGGGGTGCCATTGATCTCGCGGTGGCGGGCTTTTTTGGGGATCTCCCGAATGGTTTTTACCAGCAAATGCTTTTTCAGGATGAACTGGTAGGAGTCGCCCGGGAGAAGCATCCCTATTTTAAAAACCCCGGCATGAAAGAATATTTAAAATGGCCTCACATGGTGATCTCGGGCGAAGGAAAGCTCGAGGGCCCGGCCGACAAGGTGCTTAAAAAAGAGCAGAAGAAACGAAAAGTGGTCCTATCGGTTGCGGGATTTATGCCGGCGGGTTGGATTATACAGGATTCCGATATCATGATCGCTCTTCCCGGGAGACTAGCGCGCCAACTTGTGGACGTTCTCCCGGTAAAAACGTTTCCATTACCGTTCAAACTGGATCCCATCAAGGTTGTCCAGGTGTGGCACGAAGTGGTCCATCAGGATGAAAGGCATAAGTGGTTCCGGAAAAAACTTTTTGAAGTCTGTCAGAAGAGACTGCGTTAAACCCGAGAATTTACCTGAACTTAACTTAACAGGGGAAAAATACTCCTTATGATGGGAAATGTGGATTCGTTCTATGATCAATAGGGGATGAAAATC
>JAYVHR010000071.1:0-3686 GCA_043771075.1 Bacteriovoracaceae bacterium | reverse complement strand
GGGGCCTTTTCAAAATGGTAGCTGATACGGCATCTATGTCGTCGTAACAATACCGGCGTGAGTTGTACGTAACTCCGGGCACACTGGAAAGTGACTGCGTCCGAAATTCAGGCAATGTTAAGTTACTAGACTTTTTATTTACTAACGTAGCTCTTCGCAGTAACGAACATACCCGCCGGCAGAATCCGCGAATCGTTGTGATGTCTAACACCAAGTTCACCTGGTTCAATTGTCTTCCAGCGCTTATCCATGATGATATTTCTCAGGGCCTCTGGTTGGACACCGTGAGTGTGCGAAGAGAGGAATAAGAACGAATTCTCGCGGTTTAAGACTGAATGGAGAAGCTCCACCAGAAGGTGGATGTGTTTTTCAAATTCCCAGACTTCTTTTTTCACCCCGTGGCCCCAGCTTGGCGGATCGGCGAGGATGCCGTCGTAGGTGAATTTCTTCTTAAATGAATGGCGCATGAATTCCTGCGCGTCTTCCTGGATCCACCGGACCTGGTCTTTGGCGATTTTCGAAGCGAGCTGATTTTCCGCTCCCCACAGAAGAACACCTTTGGAAGAGTCGACGTGGAAAACTTCCGCCCCGGCAGCGGCCATCACCAGCGATGCACATCCCGTGTAACCAAAAAGGTTGACGACTTTCGGCGCGCGACCCAGTTTTTCTTTGAGAAACTTTGTTTCATTATACAGCCACTCCCAGACCGGGATCTGCTCGAAGAAAACTCCACAGTGACCAAATGAGGTGAACTTCAGGCGAAACTGAAGTTTTTTTCCATCGATTTCAAAGGGGAGAGTGAGATTTGGATTCGGCTCTTTTTTGTGTTCCCACTTTCCACCGCCGTCTTTTGTGCGAAGGCAATTGGAAGTCGCGAGATTCCACTCAGTGTCTTTTAATTGCGGAGTCCAGATCGCTTGCGGACTTGGACGAATAACCCGGAGGCCGGATATGATCTCGAGCTTTCGCCCGAGACCGGAATCCAGTAGTTCATAATGGGGAAGATTTTGTGTGATCACTCAATGCCGAAAGAACGGAGCGCTTCTTCTGTGACCACTTCATCAGTGTCATCAATTTCTACGAGATAAAGAATCCCTTTGATCTTCGGCTCATTGGCAAAAACCGGCTCGAGATCAAGGGCAGTCATGATGGAATCCAGAAGAACACGCTGATCATTGAAAGTGACACCTTCGTAAGTGTTTTCACGTTGAGCGATACAACCGGAAGTTCTCATGAACGGATAGTAAGGGACCGTCGCATCGGTATTGATTTTCAATGTTCCATGGATACGGAAGAGGTTTCTTCCGATATCACGGGCAGTGATATTCTCTTTCCACCAGTCATCAGTTTGCGAAGATTCAGGGAGAAGTGAACGGAAGAGCTGCTCATTTTTAGATTTCGGAACGAAGTTCAGGATCATGCGGCGGTTTTTTCCGAACGATGTCTGCTGGTCAGCAACCGGCATGACTGAATCAATCGTGAGAATTCCCGTCGGAGTATTCCCGTTACGGGTGTAGCTGGGAAGTCCTTGTTTCGAGCTCGCCAAGGCCTTGTGGGTCCAGATTGTCCCATCAGCGTTTCTGACCACTTCACCGTGTGCGTCTCTCATTGTCATGAGACACGGATAGAGACGATTCGAGCGGCAGAACATGAAAATTTTCACCGACTTCACATACTCGCCATTCATGTACGTCGTCACATCCGGAGTGCGGTGGAAGATATCGGCGATCATGTCAGTCGTGAGTTCTTTTTTTCTGTCTGAATCGGCGGCCACATCCATATATTCCGGATGACCTTTGGCCGTAGAAATCAGATCCGTGTGACCGGCAGCGAGGAGTTCAGCTTCGTAAGCAGCGATTGTGTACACAATGCGGATGTCAGCTTTCGGTTCAAGGAGGGCGTTCTGAAGTTCCGTCACGAGGTCTACCGGAAGATCAGTTGCGCGCGAATATTTCAGGCGAAGAATTCCAATCCGGAGTTTTTCAAACAATGTGTAGTGAAAAGTCTGAATTGTGTCGAGAGCTTCAAGGGCCTCGGGAGATTTTTCTTCCGCCAGATCCCAGATCGCATCGACAAAAAGTCCCTGCTCGAAAGCAGAAAATCCGTTCATGCCTTTCTGGGCAAGACTTTTATCGAGAATGGTTTTCTGAAAATTAAAATAGAGCGATTCTTCGAGCACGGCCTGTGAAGTCGCTCCCAAAGAGGGAAGAGAGATCGTGAGAAGAAGGGTAAAAATCATCCAGTGCTGTTTCATGCAAAAAATCCTTTTATGCTTTAGATTCCCAGCGTAACAATCTCAAAAATAACCGACAATGTTTTGTAAGAAGATGACAGACGTCTTATTCATGACCTGGCGCTGCAAACACCCAAATTACTCTGTTTTCTATCGATTTTATCTATTTGAATCAAGTGGGGGAGCAGCGCTACTCTTGACGTGGGCCAAATAGGCATTAACTTATGATT
This sequence comes from Bacteriovoracaceae bacterium, assembly GCA_043771075.1. Classification (GTDB taxonomy): domain Bacteria; phylum Bdellovibrionota; class Bacteriovoracia; order Bacteriovoracales; family Bacteriovoracaceae; genus Peredibacter. The sequence continues at coordinate 1,223 of JAYVHR010000071.1, read as the reverse complement.
ATCGATCTCAAAATTTTACGGAGTTAGAACAATGTTCAAGCGCTTTGGTCTCTTCATGTTAACCAACATTCTGGTGGTAGCGACGGTGACCATCGTCACCTCAGCTTTGGGACTCAATCATTACATCACTGCTTCCGGTCTCAATTATTCGGCCCTCATGGGCTTCTGTCTTGTCTGGGGTTTTGTCGGATCAGGAATTTCTCTTCTTCTCTCGAAGTTCATGGCCAAGACGATGATGGGTGTTCAGATCGTGGATGACCGCGGTCAATACGCTGAACTCGTGAGACGCGTGCATCTTCTCGCGAAGCAGGCGGGCCTCACAAAAATGCCGGAAGTGGGCGTGTATCAGTCTCCGGAAGTGAATGCATTTGCCACGGGCCCATCGAAAAATAATTCTCTCGTTGCTGTTTCCAGCGGTCTTCTTACTCAGATGAACGCGGACGAAGTGGAAGGAGTGCTCGCGCACGAAGTGGCCCACATCGCCAATGGTGACATGGTAACGATGGCGCTGGTTCAGGGTGTGGTGAACGCCTTCGTGATGTTCTTTGCCCGCATCGCTTCGTTTGCGCTGGCCCAGGCAATGCGCGGAGATCGTGATGATGATCGTCCGGTCATTCCAAACTTCCTCGTCACAATGGTATTCGAAATGGTTTTTGGCTTCCTCGGTATGTTTGTCGTTACATGGTTCTCACGCCTTCGTGAATTCCGTGCCGATGCGGGAGCTGCGAAAGTTGCCGGGAAACAGAAAATGATCGCGGCCCTCCGTCGCCTTCAACAGAAAACAAATCTCCAGGGTGATGATCAGGCCGCGTTCCAGACCTTGAAGATTTCTTCCAAGCAAGGAATCATGAAGTATCTTTCAACTCACCCAAGCCTGGAAGATCGTATCGCTGCTCTTGAGCGGGCCTATTGAAGAGCGCCGAATCTGAAATTCAGACTGAACTCAGGCGCATCAACCTCTCGAGGAACCGCTACGCCTACGTTCTTTTGTATGGAGTTCTCGTTTTCTCTGTCTGGTATCAGACTCGGTTTCAACATCCTTTAAGTAGTTTTGTTCTGGCCCTCGGCGGGAGTGGGTGCCTGCTTCGTTTTTTTGCGACGGAAATCATTCCTGAAGAAAGGCGTGTTTCTGATCTTTTCCAGTGGCTGGGATTTTTTTTACTGTCTGTGGCCTGGGTTTTTCACAACAATAATGCTCTCGATTTTCACGGGAATTCCGGCCA
>JAYVHR010000070.1:0-11320 GCA_043771075.1 Bacteriovoracaceae bacterium | reverse complement strand
TGCGATCCTGCCAAACAATGGCGTGATGAAGTGGTTTACCTTTTTTATCGTAGGCACAGGTTGTTTCACGCTGATTAGTGATACCGATGGCCGAAATATTTTTGGGATCGATTTTTTGTCTCTTGAGGACAGCTTCTACCGAAGCACCGACTGAACTCCAGATGTCTTCCAGGTCGTGCTCGACCCAACCCGGTTTGGGATAAATCTGCCGGTAATCGCATTTTTCCTTATCGAGAACTTTGAGTGATTTGGAGTCTAAGATGAGAGCGGTAGATCCAGTCGTTCCCTGGTCAATGGCGAGCAGATAATTCATAGAATTTCCTTAGAGTGTTTCTACTGAAATTCTACGGTTTTTGTGCCGGGTTTGTCGTCTATGATGAGGTTGACTGAGTACTCCCAATAACGCGACAGGTTTCGATTCATGAAGGCAACAAAGACAAATGAGACACCAGATAGGACGACGAGTAAGAGAATAAACTCCACCAGTGCCTGGCCTTTCTGCTTAACCCTTTTAATTTTCAACAAGAATGTACGAAAGTTCCGGTGCTTCATAAATCCATTTTTCTAAGCTAGACTAGGGTCACTTTCCCAGGGTTTTTATCAATGAAAAAACTGATTCCTGTTCTTCTCTTTATTATGGCCTTCGCAGGATTTCTCGCCAGTCAAATCCTGTGGGATAACTATGATCTTAACGCGAAACAAGTTGAGCAGGATAAACAAAAGCACTCCGTTTATGAGACCAACTTCCAAGGCCTTAAGTTTACAACGTCCCGTCAGACGAGTGTTGAGCTCAGGAATGAAAAAGCTCCTATCATCGTGCTGAATTTCTGGGCATCCTGGTGCCTTCCTTGTCTCAAGGAGTTTCCGAGTCTTGTGAAGTTTCAGGAGAAATATCAGGGGCAGGTAAAGGTATATGGGATCAATGGTGACGAAGAAAACCCGGCCGCGAACATTGAAAAAGTAGAGAAAAAATACGCTCTGAACTTTGAATCCGCTGATGATTCATCAAGTGCCATTTCCAACAGGTTCCTGATCAACACTTATCCTGTCTCCATCGTTTTTCACAAAGGTCGCGTGATATATGTGAATAAGAAAATTCATGATTTCATGGCGCCGGAATTTCTGAGTCTGATCGACGAAGCCCTTAAGGCAAACTAACCCTGAGATTTTTTCCCCAGTTGTAAGTGATGTGCGAAAGACTTTCGGTCTTGAAGAGAGCAAACCGTGCCTTCATGCCCGGTTGAATAGCACCCTGATCTGATAACCCGAGAGCATGAGAAGCATTCAACGTCATACCACACCATAGTTCGGCCTGGTTGAGCTTCAGCTGGGGAGCGGCGAGTGATCCGATGAGAAGAAGATTATCGCAATGACATGAGCCAGGATTGTAATCTGAAGCGAGAGCAACTTTTACACCGGCATCGAGCATCGCCCGCGCAGGTGCCAGTGGTTTTCCGAGGAAGAAAGCCGTTCCCGGAAGAAGAGTGGCGACTGTTTTTGCTTTCGCGAGGTCTGCAATACCCTTTGCTGATACTTTCAGGAGATGATCAGCCGAAAGGGCAGTGAATTCCACTGCCAGCGAAGCGCCGTCATTATCATTCAATTCATCGGCGTGAATCTTTCTGGCAATTCCCAGAGAGCGCGCTTTATCGAACAACTTCCTTGTGTCCTCGGCAGTGAAATAATTTTTTTCGTGGAAAACATCAACGGCATCAATGATGTTTTCTTTGGCGAGTTCTTCCAGAAGAGGCAGCACAACCTGTTCCAGATATTCTGAAGATGACTTGAATCCAGAGGGAACATCGTGAGCTGCGAGATAAGTGTTAAATATACGCACACGCGGTTCAAAATGTTTTTTGATTTTGTGGATAAGTCGGGAAATTTCACGCTCTTTTACGAGGTTTAAACCATATCCAGATTTAATTTCAATCGTCCCGACCCCATAAGAACAGAGTCGCTCAATCCGGTGGCAGGCACTTTCAAAAAGGTCATGCGCAGATGAGTGATTGGTTTTATTCATCGTGAGAAGAATACCACCGCCACGCTTCCTGATGTCCTCGTAAGAAGCGCCATTGAGCCGATCTGCATATTCCTGGGCCCGGTCACCACCAAACACGATGTGCGTGTGTGAATCCACTAATTCCGGTGTGAGAACATGACCGGTTAAAACGTGTTGTTCATAACTCTGATATTTAGTCGGAAGACTGGCGGTTTCACCAACCCAGACGATGAGTTCATCTTCTACCACCACAGCGCCATCATGGATGACGGAAAGATCCGAAGGAAGAAGTTTGCGACCGTCTTTTTTGACGGCTCCCTCGAGAGTCAGGATCTCATTTAAGTGAAGGTAGACTTTATTCATAATGAGGGAAACTTGATTTTTGTCTCAGGCTTCTTCGCTATATCGAGAGCGATTTCGTAGCCTGCATCAGCGTGACGAACGATTCCCATTCCCGAGTCCGAATTGAGAACGCGTGAAAGTCTTATGTCCATTTCGGGAGTTCCGTCACAAACAATAACCATTCCGGAATGCTGGGAATATCCCATGCCGACTCCGCCACCATGGTGAAGGGAAATCCACGAAGCACCATTATTAATATTGATCATGGCATTGAGAAGTGGCCAGTCAGAGACGGCATCGGAGCCGTCTTTCATGGCTTCAGTTTCCCGATTGGGACTTGCCACTGATCCGCAATCGAGATGATCACGACCAATAACAATCGGAGCCTTCACTTTCTTCTCACGAACGAGTCTATTAAAAAGAAGGGCCGCTTTTTCACGGTCTCCATATTTCAACCAGCAGATCCTCGCAGGAAGACCCTGAAACTTTATCAACTTCTCAGCCTTATCGAGCCAGTTGATCATGGATTTATTTTCTGGAAAGAGTTCCTTCAGAGCATTGTCGGTCACGCGGATATCTTCGGGATCCCCTGAAAGGGCGACCCAGCGGAAAGGACCAGAGCCCTCGCAGAAGAGGGGACGAATGTAAGCAGGAACAAATCCCGGAAAGCTAAAGGCATCTTTTACGCCGACCTTCTTGGCCCCGGCACGAAGATTATTTCCATAGTCAAAAACGTGCGAGCCTTTTTTCTTGAAGGCGATCATTACACGGACATGCTGTCCCATAGTCTCGTATGAGTATTGAGTATATTTCTGTGGTTCAGATTTTCTGAGATCATTGGCCTCCGCAAGTGTCATCCCTGCAGGAATGTAACCATTCAGAGGATCGTGTGCTGAAGTCTGGTCCGTCACGAGATCCGGAACAACGCCTTTATCAAGGACGAATTCAAAGAAGTCGACAGCGTTCCCCGTCACACCAATTGAAACGGCTTCCCCTGAAGCTTTCGCTTTAAGAGCAAGCTCGAGGGCTTCATCAAAAGAATTTGCCAGAACATCGAGATATTTTGATTTTAGGCGCTTTTCTATTCTTGTCGGGTCAACGTCACAGCAAAGGCAGACACCTTCGGCCATTTTCACGGCGAGCGGCTGGGCCCCGCCCATACCGCCGATTCCGGCAGTGAGGACGAGTTTTCCTTTCAGAGTCGCATTTTCACCGTAGTGTTTACGGGCAGCGGCCATAAAAGTTTCATATGTCCCCTGAACAATTCCCTGGGATCCGATATAAATCCATGAGCCGGCAGTCATCTGCCCGTACATCATAAGACCTTCGTCTTTTAATTTATTGAAGTGATCCCAGTTCGCCCATTCCGGAACAAGGTTTGAGTTTGCAATGAGAACACGAGGGCCCTGCGGATTACTGGGAAAAACAGCTACTGGTTTCCCTGATTGCACGATGAGCGTTTCATCGTTCTCAAGATTTTGAAGTGACGTAATGAGATCATTAAGTGCCTTGTGATTTCTCGCCGCCTGTCCGTTACCGCCATAGACGATGAGATTCTCACGATCTTCCGCTACATCTGGATGGAGATTATTCAGTAGACAGCGAAGTGCCGCTTCCTGGTGCCAGCCCTTGCAGGTTAATTTATCTCCAATAGGTGGAAGTGGAATGTAATTCATAAGGCTCCTTACAAAATTTTGCCGGTGACGGCTTCAACTTCTCTAAGCAATTCGTCAGTCTTAATGAGGCGGGAGAGGCTTTCGATATCTTTATGGAAAGTGCGATCCTGTACAATTGGTTTCACGTGCCTTCTCACCAGAGCATAAACTTTTTCAAGTGCCGGTGAAGTCTTAAGTGGTCTCAGAAATTCGATTCCCTGAGTGTTGCAAAGAAGTTCGATGGCGAGTCCGTTTTGAACGTTCTCAATTACTTCGTGAAGTTTTCTTCCGGATGTCACTCCCATTGAAACGTGATCTTCCTTATCAGTAGATGTCGGGATGGAATCAACGGAAGCCGGATGACAAAGATATTTATTCTCGGAAGCAAGTGCAGCCATGGTCACGTGAGCGATCATGAGGCCCGAGTTGAGACCGGAGTCTTTTACGAGAAATGCCGGAAGATCTGAGAAATGAGGATTCATCATTTTTTCCACACGTCTCTCAGCGATGTTACAGATTTCTGAAAGTCCCATCGCCAGATAGTCCATGCAAAGAGCAAGGGCCTCTCCGTGGAAATTTCCGCCGGATATTACTTCTTCTGTTTCCAGAAAGACCAATGGATTATCTGTCACCGAATTCAGTTCGATAGTCATGACTTCCTCGGTGTGACGAAGAGTCTGGCGACAGGCGCCGTGAACCTGAGGAATACAGCGAAGAGAATAAGGATCCTGAACTTTGCCATCTTCCGGGTGAGAGAAAATAATCTCGGAACCTTTGATAAGAGTCAGAAGGTTTTTGGAAACATCAACCTGGCCAGGTTGCGGCTTCAGGAATGAGATTCTTTCATCAAAGGCAGTCGCTGTTCCGCGGACAGCATCAAGAGTAAGGCAGGAAATGATATCAGCATACTTCATGATGAGTTTTGCCTGAACGATTCCCAGGCAACCCAGGGCGAGCATGACGGAGGTGCCGTTAATGAGAGCGAGTCCGTCTTTCGGTCCAAGTTTTGCCGGAGTTTTTCCTATCTGTTTTATCGCAGAATCAGATTGAATGATTTTACCGCCGAACTCCACTTCGCCTTCACCGATCAGTGCGAGTGCCACATGAGAAAGAGGCGCAAGGTCTCCGGATGCTCCGACAGAACCTTTTTCTGGAATCACCGGATTGATATCGTAATTAATGAATTCAAGAAGAAGAATAATGGTTTCCGGTGTTACCCCGGAATATCCCTGAATGAGACAGTTTGCGCGCGAAAGCATAATAGCGCGGGTGACTTCACGTGAAAAAGGACGGCCCACACCCGTGCAATGCGAACGGATGAGATTATACTGGAGTTGTTCCAGGTCTTCCGTCGCAATTTGCCTGGAAGCGAGAGCGCCGAAGCCGGTATTGATTCCGTAAACAGGTTTGCCTTTTTTTACGATATTAAGAATTACCTGGCGGGAAGCGTGCATTCTCTTTAAAGAAGCTTCATTTATTTTCAGCTGAACCTGGCCAGGTTTTGCATTGGCAATAAATGCGAGGTCATCAATCGTGAGATTAGTGCCATTCAGTTCGAAGATACGGGCCTGGGAAAAGTCGATCATGTTGTGCCTATCTGATTTTGTTAACGCGTGAGAGGTAATCTTTATTGGGTTCTGAAAAAATGTAATTTCCAGCGACGAGGTTGTTGGCACCGGCCTGGATAAGATAGCCGGCATTCTGGTCATTGATTCCGCCATCCACCTGAATCTGGAACTTGAATTTGTTATCAAACCTGATTTTATCAAGCTCGATTACCTTATCCACGATTTCCGGGATGAACTTCTGCCCGCCGAATCCGGGATTAACACTCATAAGAAGTACGAGATCAATTTTCCCAAGAAGATATTTAGGAATAACGGAAACAGGTGTCGAAGGATTCAGAGAAATTCCTACGGAAGGATAAATCTCTTTCAGCCTCTGGATGAAACGGTCGTGATGAACAACGGCTTCCCAGTGGAATGTAAAATTATGAATACCAAGATCTTTAAAAGCATCCGCGTAGAAATCTGCATTGGTCACCATGAAGTGTGCATCAAGCTTATGCTTTGAAACAGTTTTAACTTTCTTGAGTACTGGCTCACCGAAAGTGAGGTTCGGTACGAAGTGGCCATCCATGATATCAAGATGAAGCCAGAGATTATCCACTGAGTTCAGTCTTTCAAGATCAGTCTTAAGATCCATGAAGTCTGCCGAAAGAAGACTGGGAGAGATGATAACCATATTTATTTCTCGCTTATGATGATGTCAGTTTTAATTCCGTTGAGAAGTTCGCGATCAGTGCAGGCCTTCTTGCCTTCGAGCTGGATATCGGAAAGGCGGAGTGTTCCGTCAGAGCAGCCTACGATTAGAGAACCCATATCGTTCTTAGCCTTTCCTGCGGGAATACCCATATGATATTTTTCGGCCTTGAGTACCTTGAGACGCTTTCCGTTCAGAAAACAATATGTCCCCGGCCACGGATCGCAGGCACGGATAAGATTCAGAATCTGAGTCGTCGTCTTCTCTGAAAATTTTAAGAGGCCATCTTCTTTTTTGAGTGTAGGTGCAAAAGAAACTTGTGACTCATCCTGTTTGGTGTAAGTGACAACGTTATCAGAAATTTTCCCGACAAGATCGTTCATAGCTACCGCTGCTTCTTTTTTCAGCTTGTCGTAGAGCTGGCCACCTGTCTCAGTGGGTGCAATAGCAACTTTACGGAAGTGAACGAGATCCCCGGCATCCATCTTTTTCACCATCTTCTGGATAGAGACACCAGTCTCAGTGTCACCATTCCAGAGTGCGTATTGAATGGGGGCAGCTCCGCGATACTTAGGAAGAATCGAAGTGTGAATATTAAAGCAACCCAGTTTTCCGATATTCAGCATCTCTTCGCCCAGGAATTGAGCAAAGGCGAGAACAACTACGAAGTCGAGTTCTTCAGCTTTCATTTTCTTTTTAAATTCTTCTTCCTTGTTGATGTTCTCAGTCTGGAAGAAAGGAATGCTTTTATTGCGCGAGAACTCAATCACTTCAGGAGACTTGAGTTCCATCCCACGACCAGCGGGACGATCGGGCATGGAGATGACATAGCGAAGATCAATCTGTGGATGAGTACTGAGAAGATCCAGAGTGGGAACAGAGAAGTCAGGCGTACCACAAAAGGCAACTCTGAATTTCTTCATCTCACTTTCTCTTTGACCATTTTTTTCTTATAGAAATTCTTCTTGAGATTCGAAAGTCGTTCAATGAAAACCACACCGTCGAGATGATCGTTTTCATGCTGGATACAAATCGCCAGCATGTCATCTGCCTCAATTTCGTGAGAAATACCTTTCATGTCCTGAAATTTTACGTGAACAGTTTTGTAACGTTTAACTTCTTCATAAACTCCGGGAACGGAAAGGCATCCTTCCTCGTATGTTGTTGTTCCGCTTTTTCCGGTGATAACCGGGTTAATTAAAACCAACGGATTGAATTCGGATAAGCGGACTTCTTCTTTACCGGAAGAGTTCGTGATGACTTCGCGGTCATAATCCACATCCAGAACAAACAAGCGAATGCTCTTTCCAATCTGGGGCGCCGCGAGCCCTATGCCTGGGGCGTGATACATCGTGAAGAGCATGTCTTCGACGAGCTTTTCCAGGTCTTTATTGAAAACGGTCACCGGTTCCGCCACTTTGGACAGAACGGGATCTGGATAAGTGAAGATAGGAAGTTCACTTCCGGAGAGTTTGTATTTCTCGAGATTCATGTTGGTTTTATAGCATGGCAGAGAGTGAATTTAAATTGCGAGTTTTCGATTCTTAACGAAGGTCCAGACTACGATTGCCATGAACAAAAAGGGTACAATTCCGGTTGCTATAATCGGAGAAAGCCTCCCAGTATTACCAAATGCAACTGCTGAGCTGTAAAGTACCCAAAAAACGATACTAACTAACAGAGTCATAACCACATTCTTGCCAAAAGAGCTGGATCTTCGATTCGGGTTGAAAACAGTAGAGACAGGTATTAGTGAAAATACCAGACAAACAAAACTAAGAAAAAATTTGTTCAAGAGCAGAATTTGATACTCAGATACATTGATACCTGTTCGGGAAAGACGGGAGACAAAATGGGCGAGCTTAAAGAAGGAAAGAGTCGTCAGATCCGCTTCAAACTCACCAAAGTCTTCCGGCGTTTCTTCAAGTGACGCTTCAAGTATTTTCGAATTACTGACCTGAGGAAAGGATACGCCGTCGAGACCTGCAAGCTCTGAAACTTCAGTCAGGCTCCATTTTCCCGGTGATACATAAGTTGCGGTTTTGGCGGATAGTATCCTGGTGTTCAAATGCTTCTCGTTAAAATAATAAATTTCAATTTCTTTCAATAAAAGGTTATGACGGTCAAAGAATGAAAAGGAAGCAAAGTAATTCTGACTTTTATACCAAAACCTTCCGCCCTCAATAGAACTTCTGGTGAGATATCTTCCCTCTGACTTTCGGCTTTTCTGAAATTCCTGACGTTCGTATTTATTGGCCAGTGGCTCAATGAATCCCATGTTGACGAACTGAAGACCCACCATGAAAAGAGAACAAGTCCCGATCAGAAGATATATTTTAAATGAAGAATATCCGGCAGCAAGAATAGCAACAAGCTCAGAGTGTCCCTTTAAAGTATTGAGTGAAAAAAGGGAGGCAACAAGGCAACAGATGGGAAACATTTTTCCCATGAGCTCGGGAAGATCAAATAGATATTCAAGAATTACTTTTGAAGAGTCTTTTCCACCCAGAAATCCATTAATTAATTCAGCAGCAGAAATTAACAGAAAAAATACCGCAAGTGCCCCAAACAAACTTTTAAACCAGCTTTTTACCAGCATTCTGGAAATGATCATTTATTTATTATAGTCCGCAAGAGTGTTTTTGAAAGTAAAACGAGGACTGGGCGCATGAGCCATTTTCCGGCAAGCCTTGCGACAGGTCGCTTTTCCCAGCGGATAACAGCAACAGAAGAGAATTGGTAGTAAAGACGAACCATTTCCTGGCCCAGCCCGTATTCGAGCATGACATCTTTTAGTGCGCGGAATTCCTGAGTGACCGGATGATGAGTTCCCAGGCAGAAGGTCACAACGTAACACTTCTTCGATTGGACAAAAATCTGAACGTAAGCTTGCCGGAACGCCTCGTGATTCTTGAATAGTGTTTTCTTCAGATGTTTACGTGCCAGCTCTGAGTTGATCACCTGAAAAGGCTGATTCACACTGAAAATAACAAACTGATCGAGACAGCGCTTGGATTCATCGTGAAACTTTGGAACAGCGTCATACATCTTCGCCATCTCAAAATAGATGTGACTGATCATGAGCATTTCGGTGACATCTTTTTTGTGATCAAAGTGTTGTGGCTTAATCCCGTAGATGTCCTGCACACCTTTCACTTCCGCCATGACCTGAAGATAATCAGTGAATTTTCGGAGAGCACCGGCGAAGTCTTTGACTCCGCGGGACTCATTCCCGAAGCGAGCGACAGTTATCCTGTTATCGAATTTGTGCTTCAGGATGAGACGCTTTTCGCGCTCTTCTCTGGCGGTCTTGCCTGATTTCATGCCTGCTTATCGGGAAAAATCAGAATTTGATGACGGCCGAGATGGAGGTATCTGTGAGTTTTTCATCCTTATACATGTAAGAAGACTTACCGTAGAACTCAGATATTTTCTGGGCGAATTCGAGACCCAGTTTCGGACCGATCCAGCTGGCACCCCATCCGGTACCTTTGGATTGGAGGTTATTGTCGTGAAATCTTCCGGCACGGATGAAAAAGTCATCGAAGAAATTAATCTGCAGGGCACCCCTCCAGAGATAATTATCGTTGAAGTTTTTGGTGTAAGTGGCGCCGAAGTCCCCGATAATCACGAATCTTGTGGCCAGTTGGTATTGAAAACCAGCTAGAAGCTTTTCTTCACCAGGTGTTGTGCGGGTGGGGTCGGTGATAACGAGACCGACAGTCGTGGCCTCGTCTAGTACCTGAAGTAATCCCATACTGAGTTGATGATGACTCCGGTGACGGTCACTTCTGTTTCGCGGGAGAATATCCTGGATAAAGTTGTAGGTGACACCCAGCGAGGATTTCGGTCCCAGTGGTGCTGAGCCGTGTAACACCATCCGTTCACGCTCATAACGATTCTCTTTCTGGAAAAGATACGCTGCTCCACCCTTTATCCCACTGGACGAGTCGGATAAAAACAGGCCCTGGGATCGGTTTTGCTTCGCGAAGGGATCATTGTTCGTATCACGCAGGGTGTTTTTGTGCTGAATCGATGTTGTGTAAGACTGGTAGGACGCGTCGTTGCCCTCAAAATACGCAGAGGTTGCTGGATTTAATATGGCCGCTTCGGTAGAAAGTAGACTCGCAACTCCGGCCCCGGCCGTTGAATTCAATCTCGTGGTCTGGAATTCTCTGATGTGAGCTGAATGAGATGAAGTCGAAAAGAGGATCCCCGCTACTGCGAGAACAGGTATCAAATTACTTTTGGTCATGAAGAAAATGTAGAGAATATTTTTCTCTTAAACAAGGATATTTATGAGAATCAGAAAAGCTATCATTCCTATCGCTGGTAAGGGCACCCGATTTCTCCCGGCAACGAAAGAAATCGCGAAAGAAATTATCCCCATCATAAATGTTCCGATGATCCATTACATTGTGAAAGAAGCATGTGAGGCAGGAATCGAGCAGGTCATTTTCGTGACTGCTTCGGGAAAATTCTCAGTAGAAGATTATTTTGACCGCAACCAGGAACTGGAAGCTTTCCTCGAAAGAAACAATAAGCTGAAGGAACTTGAACTCATCCGGAAAATCGGATCGATGGTAGATGTGACGAGTGTGCGCCAGAAAGAGCAGCTTGGTCTCGGGCATGCTGTTTTGTGTGCAAAAAGTATGATTGGCGATGAACCTTTTGCCGTTCTACTCGGTGACGATATCGTGATCAATGATAATCCTGCGATCAAGCAGTTGATGGATCTCTCCCTGAAACATGATGGCTCGACGGTTATTGGTGTGATGGAAGTTCCGCGGGATCAGACAAACAAATACGGAATTGTGAAAGGGGACATCCTTGACGAGAAAACTCTTCGCATGACGGGCATGGTGGAGAAACCTAAGCCGGAAGATGCGCCGACAAATCTCGCGACTCCTGGTCGCTATATTCTTACTCCGGAAATCTTTGAGATTCTGGAAAAAATCCCGCGCGGCGCAGGGAATGAATACCAACTGACAGATGCGATCAACGTTCTTTGTCAGACAAAGAATGTCTATGCTTATAAATTTGAAGGCGAGCGTTTCGATAC
>JAYVHR010000069.1:0-2726 GCA_043771075.1 Bacteriovoracaceae bacterium | reverse complement strand
AAAGTCGGAAAACCAGAAGCCGCGCAGTTTTTGTACACGCGCTCAACCATGGAAACACCCAGGATTTTAGCGAGAGGTTTGGCGGGGAATCGGGAAGAGGCGAAACGGGCCGGAATGAGGATCACGACTGTGGCCATGTAGGAGAAACCTCGGAATTTGATTGACCCCTCATCTTAGCGAACGGACGACTCATCGACAACAGATTCAACTTTGCGTTAACGAGTCCACGTGATAAATTTATTCCATGAAGTCTTTTGTAACCGTCATTTTCTTGGCGCTGACTCTCTCCTGCTTTGCTCAGGAAGAGGATTTGTTGCAAGACCCCATTACCAAACCCGCCCTCAGTCTCCGCTGTAAAGAGCTCCTGAAAGAGCGGGACGCTAAAGTACGTGTTCAACAGCGCCTGCAGGGACTTCTCCAGAGAAATCGCGAGCTCGTGAAGAAAACTCCCCGGGCAAAGGATACTCTCCATTCCCGCGTGGAAGCTCACCAGATTCGCGTCCGGAACGAGCTTCATCTGGCCGAACTTCAGATTCAGACGATGGAAGAAAACATCGTCCGCTCGGGCTGCCCGGGCATCTCTCTTCAATAACTGATTTTACTTCTCAGTTTTCATGTGTAAGACTTTTCCGGCACACACACATCATTTTGGGAGTCATCCTTGCCCTGGATTTTATTCCTGTTATTTTCAATTACTCTCACGACTGGCTTTGCTCAGGACGAAGAACTTTCGGTTCTTGAAACGACAATCCAGGAAGACCCGGAAAATCTTGATACTTCTGTTTTCGTCGAGAAAAACCGCTGGAACGCCAAGAAGGGTCGCGATCTCAAGGATAATGCCGGGAGAAATCTCGATCTTCGTTCCGTGATTGAAGAAGGTTTCAGAAGAAATGCTTTCCAGCAAATTCGTGGCCAGCAAAAAGAACTGATTGAAATCGCGAAGACAAACCTGTGGCAGAGTTTCTGGCTTCCCCGACTCTCTCTTTCCATGGATACCGCCAAACATCGCATCGACCGCCTGAGAACATCTTCGCAGGATAACGGAACAACTGCTGGTGGTCCTCAGGACGCTCCGGGGGGAACTCTCCAGCTGGGCTTTGATGAATACACCGTCTTTAACTGGGGCAGAGATTATCTCACTTACCAGAATAATAAACAGTCACTGAATCGCGCGAACATTTCTCTCCTCGAAGAAAAGCGCCGCCTGAAATTTGCTCTTATCAGTCAGTACTTCAACATGATCCGCGTGAAGGAAATCCTTCGCATCAAGCAGGAACAGTTAAGACAGACATCTTTCATTCACCGCTTTGCCCGTGAGCGCCTCCAGCTTCGCAAAATCAAAGCACAGGAATATTACCAGACGCGTTCTGAATATCTCCGCGCCCAGACAGAATACAACCAATCGATGTTTGATGTGGGAATTGAAGAAGAGAACATGGCCAATGTTCTTGGTGATGAGTACCAGGGCTCATACCGGACAGTCGAACAGCTGAAATATGTTCCGGTTAACAACACTATGGAAGAAGCTCTGGCGCTTTCGCTTGAGCAATCGGTGGACTACCGGAATGCCAAGCTCTCTTACGACAATGCTTCACGGACATACGACCGCACGTTAAAAGAAAATCTTCCCCTTCCGCGCTTCACCGTTGACCTTGGTACGTATTCGCAGGGCTTCAACCAGAACGACCAGGGAGGAAGCAGATGGAACTATTACACGACTTCTTCCGGTTATCGGAATATCGATCTCTCCGCTTCTATCAATATGAACTGGACCATCCTAGGTGATGGTGGCTTTTTCAACTCCCGTCAAAATCAGACCGCTTATCTCGAGAAAAGAATTACTGAGATCAATTACTTCAACACCAGACGCCTTCTCGAAGTGAAAGTCCGCACGATCTTCAAAACTCTCCGCTTTCTTGAGCAGAAAGTGGATGTGGCGACTTTCCAGAGAAAAAACGCGCAGAAGAACTACGACTCTGTCCTCGATAACTATATGGGTGCCCGCGCGAATTATTCAGACATCAAGTTTGCCGTGGATAACCTGGTTCTCTCCACCATCAATGAAGAGAACGTGAAGTACCAGCACCTTCAAAAAAAACTTGAGCTGGCCGATTACATGGGCCTTGAAGATTTTCCCGGTGAGAACTTCGAAACACTGGCGGCGAGGTAATTATGAAATATTTCCTTCTCCTCCTCATTTCCTTTTCTGCCACTGCTGCTGTTGATCCGTTTGATCTCACGGAAGAAGAATCAAATCCAACGACTGAAGACATCCTGATCAAAAAACCTGAGAAGTATCTCCGGAATGAAAGCATGATTTACGATCTTAATACCGATCTCGGTATTAAAGATCAGCGCCGATTCACCGGTGGTGACTGGAATCGCTTCTCTGTCTCCGGCCACGTCAATGGTTCTTATGAACATCCGCAGGATCTTTACGGCTTTGATGCCACCTATATGTTCCGCACGAAACGCTACAATCAGATCTGGCTCGGCGGACATTTCTTTAATCACTTTTCCCGCTTCGATGCCGTTTCCAATAACTCAAGCGTCGGGGCCGAAGCAGCTGACCGCCGTCCGGGAAATGTCAAAAACACAATTACCGGACTTGGTCTTGGTGTCAGTTATCGCTTCAAGCTCCTTCTCGATTTTTTCCAGACCGAAGATGTTTTTGAAAACGTCGATGTTTTCGTGAACTATCTTTCCTTCAAGGAAAACTTCGTCGA
>JAYVHR010000068.1:0-2168 GCA_043771075.1 Bacteriovoracaceae bacterium | reverse complement strand
TCCTGGCAGACTTTTACTTTGTCTTTTGTCGGAAGGTAATTGTAGTGAAGGTGAGCGTCTCCGAAGTGGCCGAAGAGGCAATAGGGAATGCCGATGGTTGAGGCTTCCCGGTAAAATTGTATCAGCTTATGAAAGTCTGCACCTTTCACCTGCACGTCCGTTCCGACTTTCACCACACCCATCTGGGAGTTGTGTTCAAAGATCGCGCGCGGAACACCGGCACGAACGTGATGGAATTTATTTTCTGCAATTTCAAAAACATCATCGGGTGAGATTTGTGTAAGCGAGCACAGAACGTTTCCGTAAATATCTTCGAACTGATCTGATTTGATTTCGAGGAAGATCACGTCCTGATTGTTTCCTAAGCGCTCGTCCGCCTTCAGGTGATTCATGCAATTGGAATCCAGAAGCTCACACGAAATAATCGCCTCTCTGTGAGACTGAACTGCCGCATGGATTTCCATGTGAGGTTTATCGTTTTCTTCCCAGCGCGGGAGAAGGATGAAGACGTAATTTACGCCGAAATTTTCCGACGTTTCAATTTCCACTTCTGTCACAATTCCTAATTGGCCTTCAGTCCCGATCATGAGATCGATCGCTTTTTCAAAACGGGGATAGGGAGCGTTCTTGAAATCACGATAATGATTGAAGTCGGATTGGTACGGCTTAAGAAACGATGAGGGAGAAATGAAATGATCTTCGCGGGTGAGAGTTTTCGTTTCACCATTCCAATTTAAATATTTGAGGCTTTTTACCTGTGAGCGCATGTTGCCGAAGGCAAAACATCTTTCACCAGTGCATGACGTGGCAATTCCCGCGGTAATGAGGGCCAGCTGTTCGGTCGGAGACGTTTTGAGATTTCTACCTTTTGATTTGAGAAACTTTTTAGCTTCTTCCCACGAAACTCCGCCTTTTAAAACGAGGTTACCGTTGTCTTTCAATTCCATGTGGGCCGGAAGTTTTGAGATATCACAGAGAGCGAAGTCTCCATCATTTTTCCAGGGAAGAAGGGAATCGAGCTTATCGTAAGGAATAACAGTTGAGGTTTTTGATGAGAAATAGAAGCTCGCTTGATGCGTCCTGAGGTGACGGATAAGATCGTCTTCGGAGTAAAATGTCTTAGTAACGAATGCCATAATAACCTCTGTTTATGAGAGATATTTTAGCATCAATTTGCGAGGAGAGGCCATGGAAGTTGTAGCTGTCTTAGGGGCATCGAGTGATTCGTCCCGTTATGCTTATAAAGCGATGGAAATGCTTGAGCGCTACGGACACAAAGCAATCCCGGTTCACCCTCGTGAAAAAGAAGTACTGGGTAAGACGGTCTTTCCGACATTGGGAGATCTGGTGAAATCCGGTCAGAAAATCGACACCGTCACGGTCTATGTGAACGCCGCGATTTCAGAAAAATACGTGAAAGACTTTGTGGATTTAAAACCCGGGAGAGTGATTTTCAACCCGGGGGCGGAGAGTCCGAAAGTGGAAGCAGAGTTGAGAAAAAACGGAATCCCGGTGGAGCACGCCTGCACACTCGTGCTCCTCCAGACTGGTCAGTACGCTTAATCGCATTGCAAGGGTGAGTTCTCGCGGATGTATTTTTCTAAGAGCGGCCAGTAGTAACCGTTCTTCACAACTTTGTGATTGAGGAAAACGAGATTCGCGAGGAATGATGATGTTCTGAGCATCCCGAACGTGAGCTCTCCCGGAAGTGCGATCTTGTACATCTTAAAATTTTTGATCGGATACTGACCGATGTAAACTTTCTGACCGCGATGAGATTCCGGTGAAAAATTCACCATGCGGTCACCGTCTTTCACATTGAACCCGTCAATCGTGAGTGGAAGGGGAGAGTCGGGTGAGTTCAGAAATTTTATCGCAAACTTCAGCAGAAATCCCGGAACCCATGCCGTCACAATCTGCCAGCCCTCATCACCCCATTTCCGGAAGTGAGGAAAGTTATCAATCATGTCACCGTAATGGATTGGCCCAGGGGCTATTTCTTCGCCCTGAAAATTATCAATCTGGAAACCGAGATCGGCCTTACCCGTCACTCGTGTGAGTTTTGCCATATGCTGAGACCAGCAGGACTTCTGGTTGCGGTCGACACCGTTGTAGTTACCGTTTAAAGTAATGTCGGAGAAACCAATCACTTCTTTCCAGTCTCTCTT
>JAYVHR010000067.1:0-7080 GCA_043771075.1 Bacteriovoracaceae bacterium | reverse complement strand
TCTTTTCCGTGTTTCTCACTTTCCGGGGCCTGAGCGGTCAGGATTTTGGGAAGTTGCAGGTAGTCACCATAGTAAACAGGGGTTCTGATTTTCATAATATTCTTCCCAAGAATCCGAGCGGGGGGTATTTTATCTTTACGAGGATCATTCTATGAAAAAAAGCTTCACTCTATCAAATCAAACCATCAGCTCGAATATCGAAAAGCTGAAGAAACTCATGGCGTCCCGCAATCTCGACGGGATGTATATTTCAAGCTTTGACCCTTTTATCAGCGAATACGTGCCGCTGGAGGATAATCACCGCTTTTACTTCACCGGCTTTACGGGATCAATGGCCGAGGTACTCGTTCCTGCAAATGGTCGCGTGCGTCTCTATGTTGATGGACGTTATCATGAACAGGCCGATCTGGAAGTTGACGCTAAAGAAGTGGAAGTGATGAAGTATGGAGCGTCCAACTCGACTGGCGAGGGACTGGCCCGCGACATTAAACAACTTGGCATTAAACGTCTGGGCTATGAAGCTGATCGCACGACACTCACTTATCTGAAAAGAATTTCGGAAGCCGCACAGGAGACTGTCGGACTCCTGTCAGGAGAGCTCGCAAAAATAATTGAATTTGCTCCGCTCGCACCACCAAAACCAGTGAACTTCATTCCGCGAGATCAGCGCGGTCGCGATACTCTTGAAAAAACCCGCGCTATTCTCAGGTCTGAGAAAGAAGCCATTTATGTGACGGCCCTTGATTCTGTGGCTTGGATTACCAACTGCCGCGGTTATCATCTTCCTTTCCTAAGCTCTTTCTACTCGAAAGCACTTGTGACGAAAGAAAAGGTTTATGTTTTTGTCACTCCGGAAACGACGATTGATCAAAAAGCGAAGAAAGAGGGTGGCCTCGAATGGATCCAGCTTCCTTTTGCTGATCTTCCGAAAGAACTTGAACGTCTTCAGAACACTCTTCACCTCGATAATGTTTTCTTTGATCCGGGTATGATTAACTCAGCAGACTTCTCAATGCTCGTGAGAACTTTCGGTACGGAAAAACTTTCTGAGAAGAATGGCGGACTTTACGAGTATCAATCGATTAAAGAGCCGGTTGAACTTATGCAGGTGGAAGCATCATTTCGAAAATCCGATCAGGCGATTTTCAAAACAATCAAGTGGGCGAAAGAATCAATCAAGGCCGGTAAACGAATTACAGAACTTGATCTCTACCATGAGACTTCAAAAAAATATCAGGCCGAAGGTGCTGTCGAGCAGAGCTTTAATACCATCGCAGGTGTGGGGCCTAATGGATCGATTATCCATTACGGAAATCCTTCTGATGAAGTGGTGATCAAAGACAACGATATGATCCTTCTCGATTCCGGCGGATACTTCGAAGGCGGTTGGGCGACTGATACGACACGGACATTTTTTGCTGATGCCACCAAGAAACCGCATCCGAAAATGAAAGAAATTTACACTCTCGTCCTTAAAGGGACACTCGCGCTTCAGAATGCTGTTTTCCCGGATGGGACCAGCGGAAATGTCCTGGATGGCTATGCCCGCGGACCAATGAGAAAAAAAGGTTACGACTACAATCACGGAACAGGCCACGGGGTCGGGGTTCATGTGCATGAACCGGGTGTGAGAATTTCTTCGGTATCAACAGTGCCGATGAAAGAAGGTCAGGTCGTTTCGATTGAACCGGGAATTTATATCCCCGGCTTCGGCGGCGTGAGACTGGAAAATATCGCGTACGTGGAAAGACATCCGGAATTTCCGAGTATGCTCAGATTCAAGTGCCTGGTGTACATTGGATTCGAGCACGCGCTCATTGATGTGGATTCTCTCAACTCTGAAGAGAAGGCCCAGCTTGAAGCGTATGAGGCGGAATGCTTAAAACGCGGGACGAGCCTGAGAGCGCTTTAAGAGCTTCAGAATTTCTGCGAGGATCATTAGGCTCACGAAACCGATTCCCATCTGCCAGAATGGTGTACCACCACTATTCTGGTCATCGTCGTTATCCTCTTTTTTCTTCATGACAACAGTAGAGGCAACCAGACTGTCGAAAAGTCCGCAGCCATCAATTTTCACCGGGTAAAGATAAGTCACACCATCAATGTCATCCTGACCCAGGCTGCTTCTCTGGTCTACGACTCGAAAATACATCAACGCTTCTTCCTCAGATTCATCAGCATGGCCAAGGCCTATGGCGTGACCGATTTCGTGAGCGATGACTCCGATGCGGTCGCTGTGTGAAAGTGCGCGAAGCCCTTCGCCGGCAATATTGGCGTTGTCATTGATGAGAATCACGGCACCTTTGATTTTTTTGCTGGCAAAAGAATTGGGTACGGTCACAGCGATAACTGAATTTCCGGTAAAATTATTGGCGTTTGAATTACACGAGATCACAATACCGTCGACTGGGGGAAGGATGGGATCTCCGGCAGTCTGTGCGGCCGATATGCAGGCAGAATCCGTCGGAGAACAAAGTCTCGCGACATTAATATCAGCGGTAAGAATAGGTGTTGAAAATCCCGATGGTTTCAGGCGCAGACGTGAAGTGGGAACTTCGTTCCAGAAATCGTCAACCGAAGGAGAAATTAATCTCTCCAATTCCTGAGCAGTTATTCCTGTGCAAACAGAATCTCCGGCAACGTACACTTTTACTTTATTCTTCTTGAAAGAAGCCGCGAAATTATTATTCAGCGTGAAGGCTTGAGCTAAAGGGATTGTGAGAAGAAATAGGATGATATATTTCATGTCATCATTCCCAGTAATGAGTCAGGAAAAGAGTATAGGAGACCTGACGGCGCTCTTCCTGAAGAAGTGAATAGGTATAAGTCTGTAACCGCGCTGACCAGTCTTTGGAAAAGAAAACTTCAGCACCAAGATCAAAAGTATTATTCAGGGCCGTGCGGTTTTCATCAGGATTATAAAAAGTAGATTTTCCCGTGCCATTACTGAGCTGAGTTTTTCCGCCTTTCCCGTGCATGTTGAGAAACATGAGACTGGTTCCGACCCGAAGTCTCAACCAGTCGAGCATCTCAAAGCCGATATCACCTCTGATCATAAAAAGATTTTTGATCATGTTGGAGCTTCCGGCCTGCAAGGGAAGAACCCAATTCACTTCCGGAAGAAGTTTCCACGCAGGTGAGAAGGAGAATTTCATCCCGATACCTACAGTAGGAGCGAGGGCAAATTTTCTCTGAGAACCGGATGAATCACTCTGAACGTTATTGAAAAATTCTGTGTGTGACCCGAATTGGAAAGACCACGCATCCATCTTATCCCACGCATTCGCGGTCGTGACATTTCCCACCGGGGCCACGGGACGCGGTCGAACCTGGCCTCTTCGCACATTTGTCTCGGGAACAAATGACTGGGCAAAAGAATGGCTGACCGTAGCGATCAGGATTATGAACAGGAAGTGCATCCTTAATTGCTATCAAAATAACTACGCTCTCGCTATCATAGTCGTGTTTCCGGAGAAAATTATGTTCGAAAATTTTCAGATTCCTGCAGAGCTTATTCCCAGTGATCCACGCTTCGGTGTTGGCCCTTCACTCATACCGGTTGATCACCTGAAAAATCTCGTAGCAACGGGAACATCGCTCCTTGGAACCAGTCACAGAAAACCAGCCGTCAGAAATCTTGTGAAAGAACTTCAGGACGGACTTCGTTCTTATTTCCGCTTACCTGATGGATATGAAATCGTTCTCGGAAACGGGGGCGCCACTTTACTTTGGGACATGATTGGTCTCGGGCTTGTGGAGAAGTCATCACTTCACTTCGTGACAGGTGAATTTTCGGAAAAGTGGTACAAGTCGCATGCTCAGATTCCGTGGCTCAAGGCCCGTGAAATCAAAGTTGAACCTGGTCATGGGATAAATCCTAAGGATGAACCCGGTTACGATTTCTTCTGCTCGACTCTCAATGAAACTTCAACCGGAGTGATGAGCACTGTTCTGCCTGAGCTTCAGGATCCTCACGCGCTCATGGCTCTGGATGCAACTTCCGGCGCGGGTCAGATCAAAGTCGACTGGAAAAGAGTTGATGTTTACTACTTCGCTCCCCAGAAAGTGTTTGCATCTGACGGCGGGCTTTATATCGCCATTCTTTCTCCGAAAGCAGTGGAGAGAGCACTTCGTCTTCAGCAGGATAAATCTCGCTACATTCCGGAATACATGAAGTGGTCACACGCGATTGAAAATTCGCGCATGAACCAGACCTACAACACACCTGCGATCACAACGATCTTCCTCATGAATGAGCAGGTAAAACTCATGAATAAGCTTGGTGAAGATAAAGTCATTGCGGAAGCAAAACGCAAAGCCGATATGATGTATGGTTGGGCGGAATCGAAATCATATCTCAATCCATTCGTTCGTGAAAAAAACATGCGCTCTCAGGCAGTCGTTACGATTGATGTTGATGATCGGTATAAGATGGATGATCTCGCTGCTGTTCTGCGTGCCAGGAATGTGGCCTATGACATCGAGGCTTACCGGAAGCTGAACCGGAATCAGCTTCGTATTGCACTCTTTCACAA
The DNA here is from genome assembly GCA_043771075.1 of Bacteriovoracaceae bacterium. Classification (GTDB taxonomy): domain Bacteria; phylum Bdellovibrionota; class Bacteriovoracia; order Bacteriovoracales; family Bacteriovoracaceae; genus Peredibacter. The sequence continues at coordinate 2,545 of JAYVHR010000067.1, read as the reverse complement.
CGTTTCCTACGAGGATCTTGTTAAGCTAACCAAAATAATTTCCCTCGCGATCGAATCAACTCCTTAGTTTATGCAGAGAGCACTTACACTTCTTCCATGACGCTTTAGCTTGTCTTAAAGTTACTCTTAGGCCGGCCATTCCTTTTTCATTCACTTGTCTGCCGATTGTAAAATTATTGGCGGTGTCATCTTGTCATCTTGAGAGAGCTCTCCTGCGTGCGCTATAAAGCCTGAGCTTTTTTGATTCTTAACCAAGGAAGACATGATGAAAAAAGTCCTTCTCTTTTCTCTTATCCTGATTGCGACCAACGCACTTGCCGGTCGTTGGGATGGAGCAAGCAGCCCGCACAACATGACCAGAATTGCCAAGGGTCCGATGATCACAAGTTTTGATGATCTTCCGACTGCTGCGACACTTTCTGATAATCGTTACGCGTGGTCTGAAACTTACTGGCCTTCAAATAAAGGTGGTATTGCTTTCCGCTGGAATCATCCGGATCCACAGCCATTTAAATACAAGCTTCTTACGAGAGAAGAATTGAAGGCAATGAGTTCTGCTCAGATGTCTCAGCTTTCACCGGCCGAGCTCTATGACATTTCTCAAGGTGATTATAATTACACTCTGACCCGTAAGGTCCTTTCAAAATTCAGCCCTCGTGATCTCTGGTGGGAAGGAATTTGTCATGGCTGGTCTCAGGCAGCTTCAAATTATCCGGAGCCGTCTCCGGTTGTTCTCACTAACCGTGACGGAATCAAAGTTCCTTTCGGTTCATCCGACGTAAAAGGACTCCTCGCTATGCACGAGGCCTATAACTACGGTGGAACATTCGGCTTCGTTGGAAAACGTTGCCGTGTACGCGGTAAAGTTCCGGGTGAAGAAGATGTTCGCGATGGACAGCTTCCAATACCAACTGCTGCTGAGTTCAACAGCCCGGATTGCGCTGATGTCAACGCCGGTGCCTTCCACGTTGTGGTCTCTAACCTGATTGGTATTTATTCAAGAGGTTTCGTTGCTGATATCGATCGCATGAACGATGTCTGGAACCAGCCTATCTTCGGTTATTCTTCTGCTGTTAAAGCAGAAGAGGCGGTAAGTCCTGATCACCGCATGCAGGGTGTGGAAAGACGTATCCGTGTTGCAACGAATTTTGTCTACGGCGAAGAACTCCAGTTCTACAGTGCTGAGCTTGCTTCTCAGGGGAAGGACAATTTCGTTTCGAAACAACCTGTCACCGGAACATCTCACCAGGAATTCCGCTCAAAAAACTACGAATACATCCTCGAGCTTGATGGCACAGGAAAAATTATCGGAGGAGAGTGGATTACTGAGACCCGTCCGGACTTCATGTGGATCTATGAGAGAGCTGCTAAGTTCAACAATAAAGTTATGCCGCTTTCAGGCCTCAACGCAATCTACAGACCAGTTCGCCACTAACATTCACGGGCGGCCCAATTGGGCCGCCTCTATACCCAAGAGAGTGATTCATGAAGAATATGTTCTTTCTTATTACCTTTTTTTCGCTGCCAGTCCTAGGTGAAACACTTACGGACAAGATCCATTCGGTAGTTGAGACATCCACTGATTCCCATATCGTACGCTTTGAGAAGGGGAGAGTCGGATTTATCACCAACGATCTTCTCGAAGAGATGAAGAGCAACACCGGAGCTGAAGTTCAGGTGGAACTAGATCGCACAAGCGACATCCGCCTGCTGACAATCATCAAGTCACCAGCTGCGACCTATGATGTTTACCTGAAAAATAACTTTCTTCTGGATCCACCAGTTTTTACTCCGACTATCATCTCAAAGGCGAAAGTCGACGAGATTCACCGGTCGCTCAACGATAATTTCAGAAGACTCTCTGAGTGTTCTGATCGTGCTTATGTCTGGTCGTATGATGAAAATAAAAAGTCAGGAATTAATTCGCAGAAAGCGTTTATCTTCCTCACTGCTTCCTATATCAACCGGGTTCGTTTCAAATGGTGGTTCCATGTGGCACCAATGTTTGATGTTGATACTGGCAATGGTGTTCAAAAGATGGTGACAGATGTGATGTACAAAGATCGTCCTGTTACGATCAAGGAATGGACAAGCATGATGGTTTTCAGCGGTCGCGACTGCAAGATGACCACAAAATTTTCTGAGTATGATGTGAATCCTCAGACTGAAGATTGTTACATGATGTTCGACAGCATGTATTACCGTCTGCCAGGTGATCTCAGTGCTCAGGAAACGATGGGCACCTATCGTACAGAGTGGAATGATTTTGAAGTAAGCAGTGCGCGTTCACGTGCTTTCAATGTCGGGAGGATTCAATGAAACTTTTTAATGTAATGATGATTTTTCCTCTTGTTGGACTCGTCGCCTGTGGCGGAAAAGATGGTGGAGGAAGTGATAAGTCACAGGCCGAAACAAGTACGGCTGCTGAAGCCGCAGATGGTGTTTATCATGCTCATCTGCGTCCGATGAACCCGCATTCTAACGGATTTCTTCCACACGGAGGAGCTACCTTCCGGGTTGATGGTGATAAACTTTCTGTTACGTC
>JAYVHR010000066.1:0-3685 GCA_043771075.1 Bacteriovoracaceae bacterium | reverse complement strand
GGAAGATTGACGAGCTGTTCAAGGATGAAGAGTTCCAGGTGAAAGAAGATGTTGCTGATAGCGGAGTAACTGCCACCAGGCTTCCAACGGGACAGACGTCATACACCAAAGCCGGAAAAGTGTTAGTGATTATTGATTACAAGGAAAAAAACCAATAACAGGGAGTCGTTATGCCAAACAAAATTGAAGCAGATTTTTCGTCGGCCCGTCCGGATATCAACATTGGTATCAATGAGAAAGACCGCAAGGCCCTTTGTCATGGTCTCTCCAAATTCCTGGCAGATTCTTATCTTCTTTATCTCAAAACCCAGAACTATCACTGGAACGTCACTGGTAAAATGTTTGCCCAGCTCCATGTACTCTTTGAAGAACAATACAAGGAACTCGCAGAAGCTGTTGATGAGATTGCTGAACGTATCCGTGCTCTCGGGGAATATGCTCCCGGAACATTCGCAAGCTTCTCCAAGGTTTCTTCGATCAAGGAAGAGTCAAATATTCCGACAGCTGAGGAAATGATCCAGAATCTAGTGATCGGTCACGAGACTGTAGTCTCGACAGCGCGTGAGCTCATGTCAGTAACACAGGAATGTGAAGATGATGTGACAGCAGATATGCTTACACAGCGGATGCAGGTCCATGAGAAAGCAGCGTGGATGCTTCGTTCAATGATCTCGGCGAACAAGGCACATTAAGTTTTTTAATTTCGCGGAGAAGTCCCTCAAGGTCGAGGGGCTTCTCAACAATTGAAACGTACTCATCCGAGGAAACAGCACATTTTGCAACATCCGGACTTCCTGAAATCAGAATCACCGGACAGTCATGAGCAATTTTTCTCCGCTTTTCCAGAAAATCGCAGCCATTCATGTCACCAAGATGAAAATCAACGATAAGAAGTGCAGGTTGAGTGTCACTAAGAACAGCCAGCGCCTCTTTTCCGCTGCTGAATGAACGGACGGCATAACCTTCTTTTTTAATTGCCCACGACATGACTTCGCAAAGGTCCTCATCATCATCGACGACAAAAATTTCTCCGATGGCCGAATCGGAATCTTTCACTTTCTCCCGGGGAAGACTGAAATGGAAAGTGGCACCTTTGGTTCCGGAGTTCAGGCACGCAATCTCTCCCCCATGTGCTTCGACGATACTCCGGCAGATAAACAGTCCAAGCCCCGTGCCGGCGCCATGGGATTTTTTATCGGTCCAGTACATATCAAAAACTTTTTCTTCTTTCCCTTCAGGAAGACCCCTGCCCGAATCGGTCAGCGAGAAATAAATGTTATTCTGGTCAAAAGAAAGTTCAGCGAAGATTTCCCCTCTGGCAGGAGTGAATTTAATGGCATTGCTCAGGAGATTGGAATAGACCTGAAATACTTTTTTGCCATCGAGAGAGCAGGTAGGCATTCCTTCCTGCGATTGGAATTTCATCCGGATGTCTTTTTCCTGAATGAGCGGTCTTACATTTTCAAGACTCTCATAAAATAATTTAACGGGATCAATGGATGTCTTCTGGATATTCCTGAGCCCTTCCTGGCCTTTGTTTTTTTCCAGCAGATCAATGATGAGCTCTTTCATCCGTTCAGCAGTTTTCAGAATCCTTCCGGCCTGAATTTTTACTTCCTCACCCATGACTGACTTGCCATATTTATCAACCGTCCGGGCCATCATCTGCGCCTCGAGATGAATGGCACTCAGGGGATTTTTGATATCGTGAGAAACGATGGCGAGCATTCTTTCCCGCGCAGCAAATGCTTCGAAGGCACGGCGCTGGGCCTTGTCAGCTTTATTTCTGATATCGCGGTCCATGAGGAGGCGTTTCACCACCGCTTCTAGTCGCTGGTAATTTCCGTGCAGGAGAAAGTCATCCACCCCTTCACGCATGAGTGAGGCGACAGTTTCTTCGCCGATATTTCCGGCGATGAGAATGAAGGGAAGATCGCCGGAATAGCTCTTCACATGATGAAGGGCATCCACTGCTCCCAGGCAGCCGGCATGATAGTTGAAAAAAATGAAATCCCATGGCCCCTGGTTGAGCGCCGAAGAAAATTCAGTTTCTTCACAGACTCTTCTGAGTAGTAGTTGAGATGAGACCTTGCGAAGTTCAGTTCTCACCTTGAGTGATTCCTGCTCTTCATTTTCAATGTGAAGAACCCGTAAGGGTTTTCTTGTGTGCGACATCTCCACCAACCTCTGAGGTCAGTAAGATAAATGCATCCACCGCACTTGTCTTGGAACACCCCATTTATTGAGGTGAACAAGACAAGTCCCAACAACTCTCTCAAAGATTCCTTGATGAGTGTGTTGTGATTCAGATGCTTTCTCTTGAGCAAAGTGAATGCCAATTAAGTTTGTAAGAGAATTTAAGAAGATAAGAAAGTTTCAACAAGTTGACTGAGAAATTCGGGGCACTAATTCTCATGTGAGCGGGGCAGAAATAAACAAAATAAAGAGAAAAACGGCGAAAACCTATGGCACCGTGATTGCTTTAACGATTAACGAAAATGTTTTGCGCATTCGAAATTGCGGATTCCATCTTCTGCACCAGAGACATAAGTGATTCCTTATCTTCTCTTTTGGCCGCGTGTTCAAGCTCGGCACCAATTGAAGTCATATGAGGAAACTCGAATGTATCCGCATTACCTTTCACCTGATGACCTAGTCTCAGGGCGGGCTGGAAATCATTCCGGGTCAGGGCCTCTTTCAAACGAACGAGATCCTGAATTCGGCGGGAAAGATATTTCTGCTTGAGTTCAACTGGAACAACCATCTTCTTTCCTTTTGAAGGCTTGGGGACGGAAGCTTACCTAACACCTACCGGCTAATTCAATCTCCAGACCCTTAATTTATCCGCAAGCGGACAGCGTAAATTATTTGAAATAATTTCAAAAGCCTTCCATTTCCTCCAGAAAGGGCCATAATCCGCTGCATCCGGAGAGGATTCCAATGAAAATTCTGGCCTTACTTGCACTGACTTTTGTCGTGATCGCCTGTGATCCTTATGGATTCGGGTTTAAGAAGAATCCTGCTTATGTTCTCGATCAGGCCCTGAAGGCGATCCAGAACATGGATGACGAAAGCTTTCTGGAAATTTCCGGTAAAGAGGCCCTGTGCCTGTACGGAAATAAGGAAGGGATCACTTACCTCCATGAGAAAGTCCGCGCTGATGTTCAGAACGTTCAGCTGAAGCATAAAGAAGTCGGTGAACTCCAGGTTCTTCCGGCACCTGAATACGTTGGTTTCTGGTCTTACCTCCGCCAGCGGTACGTGGTGGAGATCCAGCAGAAATCAGATAATGCAGTTCTCGGAACTTTGGTGGTGGATTGTAATTACGGAATGGCGAATGAGAAGAAAGAATCGTATTCACGCATCCGTGATCCGAAAAGATTCAAAAAGAAGGAATGTCGGATTACGAAAATAATCCCGGCAACTTTCCAGGCATTGCCGGTAGGTGCGGGCTGCGAGAGTCTTTCCGTAAATTTATAGCCACTGAAGGGATTGATAATCGGATGCAATCAGCATCCGTAACTGGGAGACTTTCATCTCTTCCGGATACCCCAGCAGTTTCGCCACGATTCTGGTGCGCAACTTTGCATCTTCATCAAAATTATAAGCATCGATCAGCGTCTGAAGATGGATGAGATTAATCCCGAAGGTTGAGACGTATTCTTCAATGACTTTCTTGTCGTGC
>JAYVHR010000065.1:0-3406 GCA_043771075.1 Bacteriovoracaceae bacterium | reverse complement strand
AGAGAGTAAGCATATTTTTCGCTCCGTTGAGACTTAATTTAAAGGTCGGGCCATTTGAAGAATAGAAAGGACGAACCCAGCTTTCTTTAAGGATATCAGAATAAGAAAGTGTTGAGCCGGAAAGCTTCGCGTGCTGAATGTCTTTAATAATCACACACTGATTAAGCCCAAGCGGATTATTACCACAATCCTTAGTCGTCTTAACCTGCTTGCCTTTATTAATGTTCTTTATATTCTGAATTTCCACGAACCATGGGTATCCACCATCAATCTGCATGCTCGATTTCACTGCATCTGTGGTGATCTCAAGTGTACCAATAGCAGATTGTTCATAGTGACGCTGGTCCGGCATAAGAACTGAATTATAGAACTTACAGTTACCGGTCACAGTCCATGAGCCGTCAAAGTCTTTGAGCTTTGCTGCGTGGACAGAAGAGGAAACAATCAAAAGCGTGATAAAGAGAGATTTCATGAGAGACTCCGTTTTTTTAAAAAGTAACGGCCGAACCTTACATGAAATCCGGAATATCTTTTAGGAAGTGAAACTTTTACAGAAATAAAAAAGCCTTCCCGAAGGAAGGCTTTTTTATTTTTTAATGGTGCCCGGGACTGGACTCGAACCAGCAAACCTTTCGGCGCCACCACCTCAAGATGGTGTGTCTACCAATTTCACCACCCGGGCAAAGTGGAATTAATTTAAGGGATTAACGCTAGGATTGTCGAGAGCTTTTTTTACTTCGGCAGTAAATCATCAAGGTCCAACATATAGTATTTGATTCGGCCGATACTTTCTTTCAAATGCCCCAGCTGTTGCTCAAGAACAAACATTGATTGATCCGGAAACTGTGATGCCGTGACCACCGGGTAATTCTTCGTTACAAGCTTCTTCTCCTCTACGAGAAGTGTCTCCGTCTCCAGAAGAAGTTGCTCCAGAGGATCCGGAATCATTTCTTCATGTGTCCCACCGAAGAGGGAAACTACATTTTGTTCTTTCTCAAAACCCGTAACGTTCATACTTACCTTTTATGTGTCCAACCGGCTCGGACTCGCTTCAACTGTTGCACTGTCTATGCCATGAAATCGGTGTCACTTTGATACCGCTCAGTGCGTCATGACCTGATTAAACGTTAAAATCACATGAGGAGGCGTAAAATTGAGATGGTGCGTGTAAAGCTTATAGACCGTCTCAATGTTGTCCAAAGAACCCCTTCATAACAGGGTAAATCCTACCCGGATGGCCCTCTCTCAAGAGATTTTCTAGAATGACTCTATGGGAAAGCCTAACTGCTCGCAATGCCGACACTTTTACATTACCTGGGATCAGAAGACGCCTCACGGATGCCGTCGTTTTGGTATCCAGTGCAAAGATCAGCCATCAAGCATTGTGGCCCAGGCCGGTCTCGGAGATTGTCAGGGGTTCGAAGCAAAGAAGCGACCTGAGGGCAAGAAGCCCGGTCTAGACCTCAACCGGAAGGACCTTTGGTAAGGGAAGTCCCCTTTCAAAGTAGTTCGGATCAATTTCAGCAATAATTCCCCCACCCAGACACAAATCACCCTCGTAGAAGACCACCGACTGACGTGGAGTCATGGCTCTTTGGGGATAAAAAAATTCAACCCGAAGGGTGTCTCCCATCCGTTTCACTTTGCACGCCTGCTCTACTTGCCGATAGCGGACTTTAGCTTTGCATTCAAATTCTTCAGGTAGGTCGTTTACGAGCCAGTTAATTTCCGAAGCAATTAATCCATCCGCATAAAGTGCGGGATGATCATCTCCCTGAGCGAGAACGACTTCGTTCTTCTCAAAGTTCTTAGCGACAACAAACCACGCTGCTCCCGGACCGCCGATGCCCATGCCCTTGCGTTGCCCGAGTGTGTAGAAACAGGTTCCATCGTGTTGACCCAGAACTTTTCCGTTCGTATCGACGAAGTTCCCTTTCTGCCCTTTGATGTATTGAGAAAGAAAATCTTTGAAATTTCTCTCACCGATAAAACAAATCCCGGTGGAATCTTTTTTCTCAGCTGTCGCCAGTCCAAATTCTTTAGCGAGACGTCTTACTTCCGGCTTCGGAATATTTCCGATGGGAAAGAGAACATCTTTGAAAACATCTTTATTAACGGCGTAGAGAAAATACGTCTGATCCTTATTGAGATCAGCACCCTTTAAAAGCCTTCCGTCCTCCACCTGACAGTAGTGTCCGGTCGCTAAGAAATCCGCTCCGAGCAGTTTGGCCTTCTCATAGAAAACTTTGAATTTAATTTCGCGGTTGCAAAGGACATCCGGATTCGGTGTGTAACCTTTCCGGTAATCGTTCAGAAATTCCTGAAATACTGAGTCCCAGTACTCTTTGACGAAATTGACGGAGTAATAAGGGATGTCGAGTTTTTCACAGACCCGGATAACGTCCTGGTAATCATCATCGGCCGGGCAATTTCCCTCAGCGTCCGTTTCATCCCAGTTCTTCATGAAAAGACCAATCACCCGGTAACCCTGCTGTTTTAACAGAAGGGCCGCTACCGAGGAATCAACTCCACCGGACATGCCGATGACGACGGTCTTTTTTGAGTTATCGTTCATGAGAGGTGTATAGCAAAATCACCTCGTGATGTCTAAGAGGCTCGAAAGAACCGCCCCACCGATAAACTTATAGGCCCCGTAGAATGTTTCGTGGTTCAGAGTTTCGGCCGTATCCTGAGAAGTCTGGTAAAACTTCGGATTAAAATCGTCTTCCCAGTTCTGGGAGAAAGTCACCGCCGGAATCCCACGCTCCCAGAAGCGGAAAGTATCCGACTGTTCAAAGTTGTTCGCTTTCAGTTCAAAGCTCACCCGCGAACCCATCTTCTCACCCCGCTCAAGGAGTTTTCCTGCCCAGTTGGCATCCGAAGCGAGCTGTCTTCCGTAGAGAACCATGTTTCCGGTTTTCTTGGTCTTATCCAGAAACGTCGTATCCTGCCCGAGCATTTCCAGATTGATCACGCCGAGAATTTCTTTCCCGGCCTTTTTATCTTCTTCAAGAATTTTTGCGTACTGATAAGAACCGAGATAACCGATGCCCTGCCAGTCCAGGAAAACAATTCTCACCGAATAATTGAGATCAATCTGAGAAAGAACTTTCACCAGCGATAATCCAACCGCCACACCTGTGCCGTTGTAATTTGCTCCCGGCATATTGCCCTTCATGTTGATGGTCATCGCCTGTGGATCAACTGTGATCGTGTCGTAGTGAGCAGAGACCACGAGAATTTTTTTCGGGTTAAGTCCGGTCTTCTCCCACACGATATTGTGAGCATCGGTATTCTGGAGCTTGTCGAGCTGGCCCTTCAGGTAATTCACGAACACCACCCACTTATTATAATCGGGCGTATTCTTGGGAATTTTCCCCTCGACTTTCGAATCGAAATCTCTCTG
>JAYVHR010000064.1:0-2779 GCA_043771075.1 Bacteriovoracaceae bacterium | reverse complement strand
TCTGCAAGGATTCGCGTGAAGCCAATGAACTTGGTGAGGGCAGGGCACTTCTTCGCTGGCTGAAAAAAAACAGGATGATGATCTTGTGGACAGACGGCGATTTTAAAATGCATTCTTTGTTCGAAGATGGTCCTGTGTTTGATGCGAATGATGAACTCTCACGTGACCACTCTTTCTCGATTCTTCCTGTGACTGTGATGGGAAGAGCGATCAAGCTATACGTTGAAGACGAAGCGATGCTCGCACTTCTGAGTCTTGAGTTTGGTGAGGAAGAAAATTTTCTTTCTCTTGTCCGTCGTTACATCGCACGCCGAATTCAATGGGAACACTGGCGAGCTCCTGCCCCTACCTTCCTCGACTGGGTCAGGGTCGAAGGTAAAAAACCGGTGTTTACATCCGGCCAGTTAGGGTTCCATCCTCCGCACCTCGAATAGCCACTCCACTATCTCTCCATCATCATTCCACAATCATTCACACACTTAGCGTCAGAGTGTAAGAACGGGCCCGGCAAAAATTGCCGATCGGGAGATTTCCCTCAAGGTATTTTGGAAGTTATTGCCCGGCTTCAAAAAGGTGTAAGAATTGTGGAAAATGTTCGTAGGACCACTAACACCAGTTTAGGAATTAAATGATCCAGTCTTCTTACAAACCAATCGAACTTCCGAAGGCACCCGCTGCTCCTGAGCGCGTGAAGTCTTCTCCGAAGAGCGAGAGGAACGAGAAGATCAGTAAGGACGAATTCAAGAAAGAGCTCAATGCCGTAACTGAATCGGATGAGCCGAAAGTTAAGGAAGTAAAAGTTTCTGCAGACAAAGAACTTAGGAAGCCTTCTTCAATCATCACTGATGAGAATGAAGAATCAAATCCAGATTCAATCAGCCCGAAAGTTTTTGATCCATCGATGACCAAAGATGTTCAGAAACTTATCAGCCCTGAGACAACTGCTGTTGAAGTTCCGATGACAGACGAGATGATCATGAAGCTTGCTGAAGGCGAGCCAGTGACAGATGCTGACCTCGTGGCCGAACTCAAGTTACAACTTGAAGGCAAGGCTCCTGAAGCTGGTCGTGCACCTGCGATTGATTTCGCAGAAGCCGAAGTCGATCCGGAACTTCTGAACATGGAAGATTTCGTAGCTCAGAAAAATCTCGCTAATAAAAAAGTAATTCCTCAGAATGTTTATGGCATGAATCCGCAGGCGGGTAAGATCGCGATGGAGAACGGCCTTAAGAATACCCAGATCATTAAAGATGCTGCCGGCGCCAATGGTGAAGCAGGTTCTCAGCCAATGAACTCTCAGCAGTTCATCCTGAACATGATGTCGGAAAATAAAGCGGCAGGTTCTCAGGAAGTGGCAGCTCCGGTGAAAACTTTCGACATGTCACAGATTAAGTCCTCTGCGCCGGATAAGATCATGACTCAGATCACTGACTACATCATCCAGGCGAAAGCCGCGAAAGAGCCGACTGTCTCTATGCGTATGAATCACGACCAGCTCGGGATGATCGATATCACTGTTTCGAAAACAGGTGCGCTGAACGCTGATGCTATTGCCATCAACATTGGTACTCACACAATGGACGGGAAGAACTTCTTCCAGCAGAACTCAAAAGATCTTTTCACGCATCTCTCAAACGCAGGCCTTAACGTGGCCGACATGAAGGTAGAAACTTCTTCGCAAACTGCGAAGAATGATTTCGATATGAACGGCCAGAATCAGAAAGGCAATGGTCAGGACAAACAGTTTGGATCAGAATCCAATCAACGTCGTCATGATTCCCAGAAGCGCGAAGATCTTTGGAAACTTCTTAACAAAGAGGCTGCATAATGCCTGAAATGGGAAGACCTGTTTCTCCGATGGAACAACGCTACCGTCAGGTAGAGATGGCACCTCCAAAAAGCCTTGGTGGGAAGACGAAGTCTGAAGCGCAATTGCGTGAAGAACTCATCAACAAGGCAACTGGTAAAAAAGCAGACGCAAATTCAATCTATAAGGAAGGTCCTCATAACCAGATGGGTAAGGACGAATTCCTGAAACTTCTCACGTATCAGCTTCAGCATCAGGATCCGATGAATCCGATGGACCAAGGGAAGATGACGGGAGAGCTCGCTCAGTTCTCGCAACTCGAGCAGCTCGCTGAACTTAATAAAAAATTCGATCAGGGTAATAAGACACAAGGTATGCAGGATAAATTTTATGCTGCCTCTTTTGTCGGCAAGAAAATTGTGACCCACGGTTCTTCTCTTGATCTGAAAAATTCCGGTGATCCGGCGGATGTCCTTTTCAAACTCGACGGCGAAGCGATGAAAGTCATGGTGAGAATTCACGATGAAAAAAACAATATCATCGGCGAGATCTGGAAAGACGGAATGTCTGCCGGTGGTCACCAGGTGACATGGGATGGAGTTTCTCTCGATGGAACTCCGGCAGTGAAGGGCAAGTACAGAATTCAGGTGAAGGCCTGGGATCAGGCTGGCCAGGAAGTCGGAACGCGTACTGAAGCGACAGGTGTTGTCTCTTCAGTGACCTTCGATGAAGGTGAACCTGTTCTCACAGTGAACGGACAAAAAGTTTATCTTCGTGACGTAGCAAGTTTTCATACAGCAGATTCTCAGACTCATGAAGCAGCGCGGGCATTAAATACCGGCTTGTCGGGGCAGGGTGCTCCTATGGTAAAATCTAATAGTAACGAAACAAATGCGGTAACTCCTCAGGCGATGAACGCCTACAAAGAGAACGCAGGAATTTACGAATAATGAGTAAGGTTAATTCTTTTCT
>JAYVHR010000063.1:0-5336 GCA_043771075.1 Bacteriovoracaceae bacterium | reverse complement strand
AGCGCGATGGCGACCAGTGTCTCCCTTCTCCACGGAAGTAATTTTCGTGACGACCAGGGTTATGAAAAAGAACGCACCACGTACACGATTGAGCATTTCGGCGTGTGGGAACTCGGTACCGTCTTCTTCTTCTACGACATCACAGACCCTTTCTCAGCTCCACCCAACGTTCGCGCAAACAATGGTAAAGGCCACAAGAGAGGTTCTAACCAATTCTTCGGCGCTACCATGGCAACACTCAGCTGGAACAAAATGTTCGGCGTCGACTTCGGAAAAGGTTTCGTAAGAGATATCTCCTTCATGGGAGTGTTCGAGAATGGTTCCGGAAATGGGAGATTCGGTTTCCGAAACTATTTCTATGGACTCCAGGCCGATCTCAACATGCCCGGCTTTGATTTCTTCTCATTCAATACAGTTCTTCGTGATAACCCACTCGATCCGGGTGTTGGTGTTCAGATCGGTATGTTCTGGCAGATGTCACATGAGTGGGCGAAGTGGAGACGCTTCAAGTTCACTGGGTTTCTTGCAACTTCTCCGTGGGACGGAGACGGCGACAAGGACAATCCTTCTGTTGATGGGAAAGGACGCTTCCTCACTACTCAACCGCAGCTTCTCTGGGATCTTGGTAACGGTCTCTGGGGCAAGCCAAACAGACTTGAAGTGGGAGCTGAGTACGGCTACTTCCTTAATCGATTCCAGGCCCCGCATAAAGACGAAAAAGTTCTTCAGGCCATGGTTAAACTTAGCTGGTAAAAATCATTCAGCAGAAAAATGCGGCGGGTTCTCCGCCGCAGTCTAGTCGACAGTGACGCCCAATAAAAATGAAATGATGAGAAGTGTGAACACAAAGAAAGCGATGGACGCCATCGACTTCTCTTTCTGTTTGAAGAAAAGAATTCCAGTGAGGAGTACGCGCAGGACGGGTAAGGAAACAAGACCTGCAAGTCCGATGAAACAAATGATGGCACCATAGTTCCCGGTGCGGGTGTAGTGGGAGACGAGTTGCCACAATGGAATCGGATCATAGTCACGATACAGATAGAAAGGGTTTCCTTCCCACTTGATATTCATTAACCAGCCAACAGCTATCAACGAGCCGCAAGCAATGACTCCGTAGCGGAGAAATTTTGCGATCGTGAGTTCGAGTTCGTATGTTTTCTGATCTGGTTTCATGCGAAGGCCTTACGAAGCATCTGGTAAGCGAGGATTGCCATCGCGACCACAAAAACTTTCCGGATGGTGGCGACTTTCATCTTCGGCATGGTCTTGCCTCCGACGTAAGCACCGATGATAATTCCTACAGCAACTGGTCCCGCAATTTCCGGTCGGATATCACCCTGGAGAAGGAATGCTCCGGCACTTCCGGCAGCTGTTACGCCGATCATGAAGTTCGATGTCGCTGAGGAAACTTTGAGCGGCATTTTCATGCCGTTGTCCATGGCGAGAACTTTGAATATTCCCGAACCGATTCCCAGAAGCGCAGACATGACACCGGCAAAATACATCGTGATAAGTCCGAAAGGAGCGTTGGCCACTTTGTACTCGATGATCTCATTTTTCTCGTTTTTATAATTGCCTGCGAGATTGAGTTTTTTTGACCACGGGTGATCCACGTGAGTGATGCTGTCTTTCTTCTTGAGTAACATCATGATCCCGGAGAAAACAAGGAAGACTCCGAAGATGAGATAGAGCCAGCGGGTTTCGATTTTTGAAGTGATAAAGAATCCCGACATGGCACCGAGAACAGTGCCGATCTCGAGGAAGACAGCGACTCTGAGGTTAGTCAGATGATCGCGCAGGAAACTTGCGGCAGCGCCTGAAGAGGTCGCGACAATCGAGATGAGACTGGCAGCGATGGCATAGCGGATATCAACGCCGAGAACGAGAGTGAGAAAAGGAACGACAATCGTTCCTCCGCCTAAACCGAGGATGGCACCATAGAAACCTGCGAGAATGGATACGCCGAAGAGTATGAGTGAGAACATTATCTCACGTAAACGCAGGTGATATTTTCGCCGCGGTAAGAGCCACGTCGTACTTCAACTGATTTTGTCTCTGGATTCCAGAAAGCAGTGAGTCCTTCATCACGGTAGTTACCGGAAGAAACTTCTACTTCACCAGTGAATGGGTTGTAGGCAGCAGCGAGATTTTCTCCACGGTAAGCACCGTAGAATTTTTCAACGATCCCTTTTTTCGGATTGTAGACAGCAGCTACACCATTGTCGCGGTAAGCGCCGTGAACAACTTCAACTTCGCCGGAGTCAGGATTGTATGCAGCAGCGACTTTATCACCACGGTATTCGCCGAAATAAAATTCCACGCGACCTGTGCTTTCATTGAAAGCAGCCGCCACACCTTGCTCGAGATATTCTCCGCCTCTCATTTCTACCACACCGGTATCTGCGTTCAGAGCAGCGGCCACACCTTGTCCACCATACTGACTGGTCTTACAAACAACCTGTCCGGCGAAAGAAAAAGATGACCAAAAAATAGCGGTGAGTGTGATGAATTTCATGAGTCCTCCGAGTGATTTCAGGCGGTTCTATCATATTCTCCGAAGGAGTCAATCAGTCGGCTAAAGGTCGGTGGAAAGAAATGCTGGCTAGGGGGAAATCGGGGCACAAGATACGATGTTTAGGACTTTAAATAATCCCAGGAGGGGAGAATGAACCTGAAAAAGACCCAGCTTTTGGCACTTGCAGTCCTGATGTCATGTTCGACGAATCAATACGTCGCTTATAAGGACCAGGAAGTCGCTAAAGAGCAGATCAACCGCTCAATAGCGAACACAAAAGTCTCTAAAGACTTCACGAAAAATGTTAAGTCGCTGACTAAGAGCATTTATCACTCTTATCTCTACGGGCAGGTTCTCCTGGAAAAATATGATCAGGAACTTGATCAGGATCCGGCGAAAGCAATTGAAGGCAGCACTTATAGTGAGCTTCTTTCAGTCCGCACTTTCGTTGATCAGTTTGAAGAATCAATCAACGACCTTTATATCAATCTCGTCATGGTAAGTGCGATGCCTGAGCATTCTGCAGAACAGAAGGCCAATGCCCGCGAAGCTCTGGCGCAGATCGGTTCATTCCTCGACGGTATCCGCACTGATGGTACGGAACTTCCTGAGAATCTTCGCCCGATGGTTCTTTCCAATCTCACAGAAAAACAAACTCAGCTTTATGATCTCCTGAAAGCAACCCGTGAGGGAATGGGTTCAGACAAGGCACAGTCGGAAGCGAAGAAAGTCATCTGGGATAACATGATTCTCCTCCGCGCTACCCGCCGCGCTTATAATAAAGATCTCGCTTCCTACGAAGTGGATTCTGAAGCGCTGAGAGCTGCCGTTGACGAAGCGTCGAAAGACAAAGACTTCAAGTCCTTTCAGAAAGATGTGAAGTCTGTTTCTAAAGACATCAAGAAACTCATCACGGAACTTAAGACTGGAAGAAGCACTTCTTCTGATGTGATTTTTCCTTCCGTGGGAGCTTCAGGTAACATTACCGGCCGCGGATTTCCGGCCAATACTTGGTCAATCACTTATGATGATGGTCCGGGAGGAAGAACGACTCCGACGGTTCTTACGAACCTCAGTAACCATAATTATAAAGCGACATTTTTCATGCTCGCCCAGCAGGTTCTCGCTCTCCCGACAATTACGAAGTCCGTCGTTGATGGCGGCCACGACATCGCCAGCCACTCGTATACTCACGCGCAGATTACGAAACTTGGTCCACAGGGACGGAATAAAGAAATCGTTCAGGCGAAAGCTGTGATGGAAAAACAGACCGGCAAATCAATGAAACTTTTCCGTCTCCCTTACGGAGCGGGTGTAAGTGTCGCGGCCATTCGCCAGGTCATTGCTGACTCAAACATGGTTCACGTTTTCTGGAACGTTGATACGCTTGACTGGCAGGATAAGAATCCTCAGTCGATTCTCGCCCGTGCGCTCAAGCAGATGAGTGCATACAAGGGCGGGGTTATTCTCTTCCACGATATCCACGCGCAGTCAGTTGTTGCTTCGAACCTTCTCATGGATCACATGAAGAAAGCGGGCATCATCGTTTGCACTGTTCAGGGAGTTGTTGATCAGCAGAATAAGAGTCTCCCAAGCTGTAATTAATTAGCTGACACTTTTGAGGCCACCGTTTTTCGGAACGGTGGTTTTTTTCTCCGGCACCCGCGACACAAGATCAAACTTATCATCCTTCGAGAGCAAATGAAGTTTCACATTGTGAATCGACAATGTTGTATCCGTCGGGGCCTCAGAAATATTCAGTCCGTTTGATTCGTGGGCATCAATAACATAGACTGCTCCACTTCCAATAACCTTGAAGTATTTTGATTCATCCATTTCAATCGCAGTGTCTTCATCAATTCCGATGCCGAGATAGCGGGGGTTGTGCGCGACGGCCGCAAGCAGGCGCCCGATGCGTCCTCTTTCGGCAAAGTGCTGGTCAATCAGAAGGCGGGGAGCAAATCCCAATCCTGGGGCCATATTGAGGCCCGATCCTATCCGGAAAGTTTTGTCGGATTCGCCGGAGACCATCATGATCTCGCCCATGACGGAAGCACCCGCTGATGTTCCCGCGATCACTCCACCGTTTTCAAATATTTCGTTAATCCGGTCAGCGACGAGCGTGCCTCCGAGTTCGGAAGTGATTTTTAACTGATCTCCGCCGGTGAAGAAAACTGCATCCGCCTCCTTCACTGCCTTCAAGGCCTTCTGATCAATCGCCTCGGTCCGATGGACAACATCCAGATGAGTGAGTTTTTTTATTCCCAGGCTTTTGAAAATCCTTGAGTAGTCTGCCCAAAGTTCGTCACCGACGGAACTCGCCACTGAAACAATACAGAGCCTGCCATCACCGACGTGTTTCGCGACGGAACGGAGAATCTCCATTTCTTTTTCTTTGTCTTCCCGCCCACCGATGATGATGAGTTTACCGCTCTTTTTTCTGCCCATTGAGTCCTATCTTTCTGTTGGAGTCGCTCATGCTTTTGAGTTTCGGAATGAATTCATAATCGCGGACAAAGATTTTCCCTCTCGCCACGACATGTTTCACCCGAAGATTTTTTTTATCAACCAGGGCAAAATCCGCATCCATATCCACATCAATTTGCCCTTTCTGATGGAACTTTAAAATTCTTGCTGTGTTTGTCGTGACGAGGGGAAGAAGTTTTTCCCATGCCCATCCGAGTTCCTTGTGAACTTTTACCATTTCCTGCCACATCGTTGCGGGCGAGGTGTGAGAAGCATCCGTCGAGATGGTAATACGGTTGAGATCGCCACCCCAATCGGTGAACTTTTTCAATTCTTCAGTAAGCATTTCATCCGT